>DAHF01000038.1:3927-6923 GCA_002495845.1 Sulfolobus sp. UBA167 | reverse complement strand
ATATTGATCGTTCTTACATATAGATATAAGGAAGCTATCTATCCCCTGAAGGGTCTTCCGCCCCCCAACCCCCCATTAAGATAAATTCTCTCTGTCGCATTTCGAGTTTCAAAAGAGAGAACATTATTAAATTAATATGAGCTTTTTGTTTCGAAATTAAAAAAATAAAAACACCCACATGTATGTTTAAGCTTTAAAAACATGAAACAAAATGTCCACCATAGACGAATTTGAGTATCTTGTATATTTAGAAATTCTGAAGAAACTGGACAAGCCTAACAGATACCCGTTCAAGAAAGTTGATTGTTCAAACGTTTCTAGAATAGAAATTCTGATCTATCGAGCAAACTTAAAAGTGGTCAATATATCACTCAACTGATGAGAGGAAATAAGGGACTAATAGGCAAATTAGTAGGCTTTATAATCCTCCTCATAGCTATCGTAGCAATCCTCTTTGTCGTTCCTATACCCCATACTGAGACACGTGAGATATCCGCTTCCATACCTCCGTTACATCAGTTGGACTTCTATTGCAAGATACCTAAAGGATCTCAGGTACAGATAAACCTTCAGGTTTCAGGAGGAGCAGGAACTATATTCTTTAACATAATTTCCCCAAACGGCTCTGTAACTAGAGTAACTGTGGTCAACTCAATGTACTACAGCTTCAAGACGATAACCGGAGGGAACTACACGTTTGAAATTAACAACGTAATTGCAATAGCGACCAAGAACGTTACAGGAACTATTACGATCCACGAGGACACACCCCTTCTAAGCTACAGCAAAATTAAGGACATTAAACTATGAAGATTTTGACCTTCTTTTTTAAATCTTGAAAATAATTTTAGTTACCATGAGATACCTTCTGGTAGGTCACGGTTTCATCTCCACTCATGTTGCAGAGTATTTGTCGCCTAGGCACGAGATAAAGATTACATATAGAAACATGAACCCAGTGAAGGAGACTTATGCTGAGATCCTCTCAGGTAAGGCAGAGCTCATCAAGATGAGTCCCGAAGATGAGGGTTTCAAGAATCTAGTTGAGTGGAGCGACGTCGTAGTGAGCTTCGTTGGGGAGATTGTAGGGGACGAGAGCAAGCTCAGGAAGGCTAACGTAGAGGTCCCCTCAATGATAGCCAAGATGATCAAGGGAAAGCCTTTGATTCATCTCACTGGAATGCTAGGGTACTCTGGAGAGAAAGTTAAGCCAGAGACCCCTCACCTAAACGACTTGCATCCAGATACGCCTTTCGAGAAGAGCAAGGCTGAGGCTGAGAGGACTCTCATGAGAATATCCAGAGAACAAGGATTCCCTTTGGTACTGATAAGGCCTACCTTGGTCTACGGGAAATACGGTGCCCATGTACAATTCATAACCATGTATAAGATGTCTAAGAGAGGAATAATTCCATCCTTACCTTTCTCGTTCAACGCAATAAGTGCAACGGATCTAGCTAAGGTAATAGAACACTTTGCAGAAAGGAAGGAAACCACATACTTTTATGCTACTGAATGTGAACCAGTTAACGTTACGCGCTTCTTCGAGCTCATGAGGGAAGGCTTAGGAAAGAAGGGAGGACTGAGGATACCCGTGCCTGAAGGTATCGCAAAGGCTGTGCTACCCCCATATGTAAGGTCTCTCATGAAATACACTAAGTCCACCTTTGACTGTTCAACATGCAAGGAGGTAATAAAAGACCTGAAGTTCAGGGAAGATGAGGTAAGGAAGAACGCAGTTTTCCTAATGGAGCTCGAGAAACAAGGTAAGCTTGTCCCAGCTTGATAACCTTGTAGATGGAGAATCCTTTACTCTGTATCAATTCGTATATGATGATTTTTTATGAAGAGTATATTTTAATAGAAGATTGAGTTTAAAGAGACACCTTTCTCTTGATATTATACAATATCATATTTTTTATAAAGCATTTCTAACCTTGAGGATAGCTCATCTCTAACTCTAGAAGGCTGGTAATTGCTGGAGATCGATTCCTCCGCCAGAGAGACCCCCAGCAAAGAAGCCTCTCTCTTGACCGGGTCACGAATGAGAGAAAGGAGAGACTTAAGCATCCACAGCCTCTTCGGTTTGAACCCCTCTAGGAAAGCCCCGTAAGAGAAAAGGAAATGCTCCGTGATGAGTCCTATCTTGCCCTTCCTACTGCTCGGAGTCGACAACGACTCGCCCGGAGTACCGAACTTCTCCCTATCCAATTCAGTTGCCCAACCTCCGTCTATTTCAGCTGTGAAGAAGCCCTTTCTTATTGCATGGAGCGATATCAAGTCTTCACTGTGAAAACCCCTTAAGGAATAGCCGGGAACCCTGAAGTCTTTATATACCTGCCTCTTGAATGAGCTGTTCTCGTAAGCCAAAGTAATCGTCTTCATTAAGCCTCCTCTAGGAGGAGACGCGTTATTTTTCCTATCGCTAGGCAACCCAAAAATTGTTAGATAACCGTTGTATTCACGAAATTCCTTAGAATATTCTGAGTAAATTACCCTCTTCACGGCTTGCTTTAACATGCTACTCCTAATCTTAATGCTGAGGTCTGAGTCCTTCCTTTTTACCCTGCCTCTAAGGGCGCCTGCCTTAGGATATTTCTCATGGAAACTCAAATGGTCTCTTATCCAGTCAGCTTCCGGTACCTCATCGTCGTCTGTCGTGAGGAGCAGGTCGGCATCAGACTTTTCGAATATAATGTTCATGGCTTCATCTATTTTTCCATTGTCCTGCTCAACTACTCTGACATTAAGCTTCTCTGAGAAAGGTCTTATTGCCTCCAGCGTCTTGTCTCCCGGGGTTGGCTTGTAAACTATGAGGACACCGAAGTCCTTGTAGCTCTGTTGCACTAAGCCTTTCAACGTGTAAATTATCGTTTTCCCATCATTACAACAAGTAGGTATAGCAACCTCTACGTACATCTAAGTAGAATGGAGCGTGTTGTTTTAAAAAACTGATGAAAATCTTACGAAGAACTCATACGATGCTTGAGCCTAGG
>DAHF01000038.1:0-3902 GCA_002495845.1 Sulfolobus sp. UBA167 | reverse complement strand
GTCGATATCGTGAAACCTCTAGCTTTCATCTCTGGGAAGGTCACACAGTTGAGGAGAAGGAAGTCTATCTCTCTCTTTATATACAGTTTGCCTTTCCTCACTTTGTCGTGAAATTTCTCCTTAGCGTTTATCTTGACCACGTCCCCGAACCACCACATCTCCCCGAACTTTATCCTTAGGGGTCTGAGGTTAGGTGGCTCGAATCCTATGTCTTTGTCCTCTCCCGTGAACTTACCAGAGACCACTCCAACTCCTATTATCCCAGTGGGAGTATCATAATCTCCTAAGTGTTCGGTCTTCATAGAGTGAAACACAAAGACGTCACCTTCGCAGATGTTATCCCACTCTTTTCTCAATCTGTCCTTGTCCCTGAACCCCCACTCCATGTCTACTAATGCCTTCAGCCAGTCCTCAGGGGGTCCAGTGAGCTTCTTGAACCCCTTGGTCAACATCCTTTCAATTAGTTCCTCTTTCTCAACCATAATTAAAAAGCGACCTCGAGGTTTAAGAGTTTTCCCATGGAATAAGCTTCTCTTAGTTCAGAGGTCTCCTCACCTTCGCTATGAAGGGAGAAGCTCCGTTAACCTCAAGGTCAACTCCGAACATCTTTATAACTTGAGCGTTGGTCTTAGCATGGCATGTGAGGAAACTACCCTTGTATTCTCCGCCGAAAAGTGAAGCGTAAACCATGAGCATGTCCCCCATGAAGGAGTCAACTGCGCCTCCGGTCATGTAGTCCTTCATCAAGTGAGACGCAGCTTCCTTTCCTACGTCCTCAGCTCTCTTGCCTATCGCGCCCAACGAGTCAGCCCCCATGACGCTCTCACCCTCGAGGTATACCAACGTGGCAGTACCATTCCCTATCCCCTTTTCCTCCTTAATTTTGACCTCCACGGGGAAATTAGAGAGCTCTTCAGACGCTGCTCTAGCCTCCCTCTTAGCTATTTCGACTGGGAGAGATGTAACGTGAGACATAACCACGGCTCTCTTCACATCTCCCATAGATAGAATGGAAAACTCCTCTCCGCCTTTGAAGCCTAAGGCGATGACCTCACCTCCTCCACGGGGATAATATCCTCGCCTCTTAACCTCTATCTTTCCCTTGATTCCAGCCCTCTCCATCACGCCCATGAAAACGTAAGACATGTAGTCCGAGGTAGGGGACTTCGGAACGTCTGTCCCACCCCTGATAATGACGCTGATTTTCCTCCCTATCATGATAGGTATCAAGCTCTGGAGGATTAACGTCACGCTTCCGGCAGTCCCCACGTCAACGGTCAGCTCAAGGGGTTCCTTGATCTCCCCAGGGGTGAACTCCAGGGTTTCCGAACCCAGCATATTTCCCTTCACTGAAGCCCCACAGATCGATGCTACAGCGTTGACCGCTGAGAGATGACTTCTCTGTAGTCCCGGCTTCGGTCTGTTGCCTCTGATGTTCTTTAGCCTGAAATCCTTTCCCGTCAAGGCAGAGAAGGTCAACAGTGTCCTCAAGATCTGACCTCCACCTTCGCCGAAAGACCCATCTACTTCTATCAAGCTAATTCACATATGTTAGTGAAAATACCTTCAATATCAAGTTACTTAGGCGAAGAGGAAGACGCGGTCATTCCCATCTCTGTGAACGGTTACTATGTCCTTACAATAAACTTCTGGGAGGATGTACCAAACGGTAGGAAAGCCAGGTTCGTGGTTGTCAGGGACAACTTCGGGGTCCTTGACGTCGGCAAGCCCTTTCTGATCAAGGGGAAGAAGACAGTAGCTATTGCAGAGGGGGTCAAGGAAGCCTGGAGCGTGGTCTCCTCGAAGATCAAGGTTGAAAGACCTTTGACCACGAATAGAGTCCCCTTGTTGTACGACATAGAGCTAACAGATGAGGCACAGACGAGGGGCATCAAAGGGTTCATAAACTACGTGAAGCGTTACGGGATGCCAAACCTTGATGGGGTATCAATCGAGTTTGAAGTCAAAGAACTGGTCTAAGGATCCGTCAACCTTCTTCAGCTTGCCTAGGGTAGCTCCTATTCTTCTTACTTTCCTCTTGTCGTCCTTAAGTATGTTGAGGAGGAGGTCGTAACACACTCCGTATGCCTCTTCCTTGTTTATTGGATGCCTGAATGTCCTGCTCCTGCTTACTATGTCTATGTCCTCCATGATTGCGACCACGTGTATTTCCATGGGAAGGGAACCTTGAGCCTTGGCGAAGGCATCATCTATGGCCTTGTGAAGGAAAGGCCTTATCTCCGCGGGGTCGCGGGTGTTTCTCTTCAACGTCACATATCTCCCTTGGTGTTTTCTGTGCCTAGGAGTGACTGGGTCGTTGTATGTGCCGTTGGCTAGGGAAAATAAGTATTCAGCTTTGGCTTGACCTACAGCCCTCCTCAGTTGAGTCTCATGATCTAGGACGTCGGATAGCTTGATGACTCCTATCTCCTTCAGCTTCTCCTCCAAGACCGGGCCTATACCCGGTATCTTACCTACTTCCATGTTGTTCTTCAATTCCTCCTCTTGCCTCTCATCAAGGACGACTAAACCGTCCGGTTTTCCAATCTCGCACGCTACCTTTGCAAAGACCTTGTTGGTTGCAACTCCGACGCTGACTTTCAGCCCTTCCTTTTCATATATCTTGTTTTTTATTTCCTTAGCAAGAGATAAAGACTCATCTACGTCCTTCTCGCCTATGTCTATGTAAGCCTCGTCTATGCTAGCTACCTCTATCGTACCCACCGTTGAGAGGTAGTCCATGATCCTATCTGATATCGTCTTGTATAGGTCCTTTCTCATTGGTAGAAGGATCACCTCGTTGCTGAGCTTCTTTGCCTTAACTATGGGGATTCCTGCCTTGATCCCGAGCTTCCTAGCCTCATAGTTTGAGGTAGCTACGGCACCGCTGTCGCTCGTCCTACCGGAGAACACACATACCGCCACTGGCTTTCCCTTCAGGGCAGGGTTGAGTACCTCCTCTACTTGAGCGTAAAAATAGTCGAAATCCACGAAGAGAACCCTCTTCCTTTTCACGTTCACCATCTTCGGATAGACGGGAAGTTATCTACAATTAACTTTAGGGCTCTTCTTGCTTAAAAACGAGACTACCTCGTCATACGTTGGAGATGACGTCCCTCCTAGCCTAGTGACCTTGATCCCCGAGGCCACGGAGGCGAATTGGAGAACGTCTTCTATGTCCCATTCCTCGGCTAGACCGAAATTGAAGGCTGCGTCGAAGACGTCTCCAGCCCCGGTTGTATCAACTGCGTCAACTTCAATTGCATCTACATTACACTCTTCCACCTCAGAGGTCACTGTTGCTCCTTTCTTACCTCTCTTTACCACGGTATACTTTGTTTTTACTAGATCCATGTTTATTGCCTCTGCCTCCCTCTTGTTTAGGAAAAGCACGTCTACCTGAATTGGCTCATCGATTTCCTTTGCTGAAGGACCTGGATCGTAGGACGTGACCTTTGCGTAGGGATCTCTGACCACCAAAGAAGGAGGGATGGAGGCGAAATGAACCACGTCGAAGAGCCCAACGAAACGGGTTACTTCCTCTTTAGATATAGAAGGGATAGAGTTCTTCTTCCTGACTATACTAATGGAACCGTCCTTCCTTAAGAAGACCAATGTTGGACTCTGAGGGGTCGAGTCCTCCTGGACGTAGTCAAGCCCTACTCCTTGCTCTGCGAGGGAGGTCATTATTCCCTTCACTGCGTGGCCTGAACCTACCTTGCTCAACAACTTAACTGAGTGACCGAACCTAGCTATTGCTGCTGAATAGTTCGTAGCAGCCCCGCCAGGGAGTATCTGAATATCATCTGCGAAGACTGGTTCGTCAGGTTGTGGTACACTTTCCAGACCCCTAATTATAACGTCAACGTTAAGCTTGCCAACAGCTAGATGAATGCTCCTAT
>DAHF01000127.1:4248-6778 GCA_002495845.1 Sulfolobus sp. UBA167 | reverse complement strand
TGACGTTATCGCTGTCGTAAACCTATGGGGGGACTCTCTGAGCCTCTCGACTGCCAAATGAGAGATGTAATTCCGAATCGATGAGGAAAAACCCTCGCAAGGCGTGGAGGAAGTCAGAAAATATCTTGGAGAATTAGATGTTCAGCGCATTCTCCAAATCTATAAAGCCAGCCTCAACGTAACCGCTTATCAGCAGGGTTATTCCTACTCCTATTACTATGAAGAGATAATTCCTGAGGAGCGATCTGTTAACTTCTCCGGTCAATATAGATTTAGAGAGAATCAAGCTTTCCCCCATCATTACAGAATAGCAGATGAACTCGAACCAGAAGAAGGGGAGAAAAGCTTCGTTAGAAACTAAGAAGACTCCGGGTATCTTGTCTATAGCACCCAGTGACGCAAAAGCGTACGCAGTAGTGGACAGAGAGAATAAGCCCCAGAAAACCCCAATAAAAGGAATGGACATACCCAAAGCGATCAGGAAGTTGTGGGCTCCTATGTAAGCCCCTGAGATTAAGTAGTCTGATGACGGAGAAGGTACATCAGCCCTCAGTTGATTATCTATGGAGTGCCCAAAGAAGCTCGATCCGGGCAGGGAAGAGATCAAGGTCGTGATAGTTATATTGATGATCAGCATTATGAGAAATATCTTAACGTTGGAGAGTTTAGCCATAAAAACAATTATTTCGCAGGCAGTTATAATCTCATTCGTCAGCTTGCAACACTGCGCCCTTAGATGATGAGGACACTAGGCTGGCATATTGTGCTAGTAGTCCCCTCTTATAGCGCGGAGAAGGTGCCTTCCATGAGGTTCTCCTCCTTTCGATCTCCTTGTTTTCTAGCTCTACTCGGAGAACTCCATTGTCACCGTCTATTTCTACGATGTCTCCATCGTTGAGCAGTGCTATGGTTCCTCCTACGGCTGCTTCTGGAGCCACGTGACCTACCATGATTCCCCTGGTGGCTCCGCTAAACCTTCCATCAGTTATTAGCGCTACCTTCTCTCCGAGTCCTTGGCCTACTATTGCGCTAGTCACGGCAAGCATCTCCCTCATTCCTGGTCCACCTTTAGGTCCCTCATATCTTATGACTACTACATCTCCCTCGACTATTTTCCTGTCCAACACAGCACGGAACGCTTCCTCTTCAGAGTTGAATACTTTCGCTGGACCTTTATGTCTCCTTACCTTGCTTGCGGAAACTTTCATTACTGCCCCTTCTTCAGCTAGGTTTCCCTTCAAGATTCTTATACCACCGGAGGGCAGGAAAGGTTCTTTAACGTCTCTAACTATATGAGTGTAACTCACGTTAGGTAGTTGAAATTCCTTGAGGTTTTGCTCCATTGTCTTTCCCGTCACTGTAAGTACATCTCCATGTAGCAGTCCTGCCTCGAGTAGCTTCTTAAGAACTAGAGGAGCTCCCCCTACTCTATGTAAGTCGTACATAGCGTACTCTCCCTCTGGCTTCAGAAAAGCTATCGTTGGAGTTTTCTTGCTAATCCTGTCGAAGTCGTCTAAGGAGAGCTTCACGTTAGCTTCCTTTGCTATCGCTAATAAGTGTAACACTGCGTTTGTAGACCCTCCGGTAGCCATTAACATAGTTATGGCGTTCTCAAATGCTTCAAATGTCATTATGTCTCTAGGTTTTATTCCGTTCTCTATCAGTTTTCCAATTGTCCTGCTGGTCTCTTTAGCGTACCTGACTCTAGCTGAGTCTACCGCAGGAGGAGATGAGCTGCCCGGTAGGGCTACTCCTAAAGCTTCTGAGAGTATTCCCATCGTGTTGGCAGTGTAAAGCCCAGCGCAGGTCCCAGGACCGGGTATGGCGTTGTCTTCCATTATCCTGAGGTCGTCTGCAGACAATTTGCCTGCACTGTAAGATCCTACAGCTTCATAGACGTCTTGTACCGTGATAGGCTTACCTTTGAAGACCCCGGGGAGAGCAGTTCCACCGTACATGTAAATTGAAGGAATGTTGAGCCTCGCCATTGCCATCATCATACCTGGACCGGTCTTGTCGCAGCCTCCGAACGCAACGAACGCGTCGTATCCATGGGCATTAGTCACTAGCTCAACAGTGTCAGCGATGACTTCCCTGCTTACCAGTGAGTACTTCATTCCTTCACTTCCCATTGCTATGCCGTCTATAACGACAGGGGCAGTGAATACCCTTGGTGTGCCTCCGGCTTCCCTTATTCCCTCTTTAGCTACCCCTGATAAACCCAGTAAATGAATATTGCATGGTCCTGCCTCGTCCCACGCTATCGCAATACCTACTAAAGGTTTAGAAACGTCGTTATCGTTAAGGCCCATTGCCTTCAAGAAGGCCCTATTAGGAGCTTTTTCATATCCTCCGTAAACTAGGTTTGACCTTCCCTTTATAGAACTCATAGGGGAATCTTATTTTTAAGGAGTTTAAAAGCTCATTATAAAAGAATGAAAGCCTCGCCCTTTACGGTAGACGCAAAATCTGTTTAGTAAAAATAATTTTGTCTGCTAATAGCAACTCATAAGAATTTAGTATAATTAGT
>DAHF01000127.1:4059-4188 GCA_002495845.1 Sulfolobus sp. UBA167 | reverse complement strand
GAGAAATATTATTGAGGTACTAGAGAATGATGCAGTATAAATAATAAATAATCTGTTTTATTTACATTGATTACTTAATACATTCTTTTTAACACTCTTGACTATGAGTATAATAAAATGAATTATTCT
>DAHF01000127.1:1672-4032 GCA_002495845.1 Sulfolobus sp. UBA167 | reverse complement strand
TTTATATTTGTAATATGATTTTGGATCTACCGTAACGGGGCACCCTCACCTTGCGATGTTTTCCTGCTTCTTTGAGCAACCTCGATTTCCCTTCACCCACAGCGGAGGTTCAATGAACGGAACCGTTCTGTGATACCACGTGTGGAAGAGTTATGGAAGGTTTGCTCTCCACAAGCTTAAGATCCCTCAATCCCGGTACAGACTAAGCTCTTTCAGCCTTGGCCTTGATATTTCTGTCACTTTTTTCACTAATAAACATTTTTAGGGGGCTATCCATCCCCCAAGAAGGAGACTTTCGCCCCCTTAATCCCCGTCAAGTTAAATATAACTGGTATGTATGCTCTCACCGGCAATCATAGATGGAGTAAGTGTCATCTACACCTGGTTAAAGCAGGAGGCATAGCATGCTCCATCAAACAGTCCCAAACAAGGTTCCAAGGACAGAAGGCCCACTAGAGGGGTAGCAGTGACCTTAGTGCTGAGCTCCGTCTCTACTTGGTAAGGTGAAGCTATAAGGAAGGAAGCCTTCCCCATCAGAGCTGGAGTAGCTCACATTTCTATCTCTAAGAAGCTACAAAATAGCTTGTAGAATGATCATTCTCCAAGTTCAACCTATGTAAAGTGCAAGTCATAGAGTATCAATTTGCACAGAGAATTATGGATCCTAAAATCATCTGACCTCATTCACACGTTTGGTTTGATATGTGTCCACTATCTCGCTAAGAATTCCAATGTAGTCCTTCAATATTGGAACGTGAAAATTCAGGAATTCCTTTCCATCTTGAGTTAATTGGTAATATTTAGTACCTTGGTTATCGTAAGATGATACTAAACCGTTACTCTCCATCTTTTTCAGGGTAATGTAAACTATATTTCTTTTAACTTCTTTCCGTAGAAGTAAATCCAAATTCTTCTTTACTTCATATCCGTACATATCTCCTTTGTTCCATAGCAAATAAGCTATTAGCAGTTGTATTAATCCTTTCAGTATCATCATCTTTGGTTTTTCTCTAAAAGGCATAGATGCCATTATGTTAACCTAATTTAAAAAATAAACTATCTGATCATCCTGACGTACAGTCGTCATCGATCAGTTAAGGCCAATTTAATCATCTTTTTATTTTCTACCCTTATTTTATACTGGATATTATAGTCATTTCTGAATCGTCTATGCTAAAGTTCTTCCATGAATGTCCTGCTACTATCTCGACTGGCTTGAGTCTAGCTTTCTTCAGTATTGCCAACACTTCATGAAGGCTGTAAAGACGTTGGCTATACTCTATTTTGCCAACTTCTTTATCGTCCATGAAGTAAGTCCTTTTTACTACCAACCTGGAGGTCGTGGGGTCGAAAATCTCTTTCGACAAAACTAAGTAAGGTGGTGCATAAGTGTAATATTCGCTTGGCTTGTTATATATCGTATAATCTCTATTATCTAAGTTTATTATAACAAGATTTTTTGTTACCTCTCTCAATTGCTCCAGTATTTTTACGTCCTCTTCCTCGTTGTAATATCCAAGGCTGTTGTTTATGTTAATTGCAATGTCGAACTTTTCATCATTGAATAAATCCTTCAGGTATCTCATGTCACCTATTTTAAATGAGACCTTACTTGTGTTCTCAGAAGCTGTTCTTATCATTTTTTCGGAAATGTCGACCCCCACTACATCGAAGCCTTTCTTCGACAAGAAATGTGATATCCTTCCTATCCCGCAAGGGACGTCCAAGATTTTTCTCCCAGCATTATATTTGTTTGCCACTTCTGAGATCCAAGAAGCCCACTTCTCCCCTTCGTCCCACAGCTTCATGAACTGCTTGATGTAGAAATCTGACTCGAATACAAGTTTCTTTTCACCTTCCATAACTTTAAACTGTGCTCTGACAATAAAATATAATATGAATGTTAGCCTCTCTCTGATTTTGTTGATGGTCTTCTTGCTGTCTTTGACTCCTACTGCCCTCTCTCAGGGGAGCTATATATTTGATGCAACGATAGCTGACGGCACTTCGCTGTTCTCTTATACTTACAATTACACTGTAGAAAAAGAGAGCCCTCTCGTTTACACCTTGCAAGTAAGTACGTCAAACGGGTCTTTAGTATTGAATGGAACTTACACTCAGAGCTCTGAGTGTTTCCCTAGTTTCGTTCCGATAGACGGGAAAAATGTATCATTAAAGTATAAAGGTGAAGTCAACATAGAAGGGAACACTTATCAGGAGTTCGTAGGAAGCGCATATGTTAATGGAGTGAAAGTGCCCTTGAACGCTTACTTCCTTGGCGGTGTCCTATTCAAGCTAAACGGGACTTACGGTAACGTCACGGTTAATATGATAGACATAACGACCAACACTCAGGTAAA
>DAHF01000127.1:0-1663 GCA_002495845.1 Sulfolobus sp. UBA167 | reverse complement strand
TCCTAGCTATAGTGATCATGATAAAACTAGGGAAGATTTAGCATTAAAGGTAGGAATATTGGGATAAACATGGTAAGCGTCACTCCGCTGAAGACAGCTGTCATGACGTAATCGTCGCCCAGAAGCAAGGCGTAGAGAGGAAGGGTCGTATCCATGGAAGTAGCACCTCCTACTGCTATAGCAGAGTAAGGATTATACCTCAGCTTCAGGAGCAATGGGAGGATAATGTAGGAAAGCTGTTCCCTGAAGAAGTTTATCAGGAAAGCTATAGATCCGTAGTAAGGGGAATAATACGTTGAAACTAAAGGCCCGGTGAAGGTATACCAGCCACTTCCCATGGTTATTATTTCTGTTAGCTTGAGGCTACCCATTCCAATTAAATGAAATATGACTCCTGATATTAGGTTCCCTACAACGACAATGAGCAAAGATATTCCGCCCTTGTTTAAAGATCCCCTTATTACCTTTACGCTCATGGAGTTGGATGTCGAGTAACCCAAGAACACTGCTAGCGCTAAAAGTTCCACGTCTATAACGGTAGAGTAAGCTATACCGGGCTTCACGATCAATCCTACGACCCATCCCAACAGGAATGGGATGCCGTACTTATATTGAAGCTGGCTCACTTTCCCGTTGTCGACTTTAGCGTTTCCTTTCATTCTCCACACTGTTCCTACTCCGTAAGTCACCACTATGATGATCAGTGAACCCATTACCGAGTAAAAAACAAGGCTAAGTAACTCGTTAATCGAGACCGAGGAACCAGCCCACAACGAAATGGAGAAAATTAAGACGTAAACAACTATGTCGTTTATCTTTGTTATTTCCTCAATTCTCTTCAGCTTACCAAGTAAGCCGAACCCTACGTAAAGCAATATGAAAGTGACAGAAAACTCTACCTCATTCAGCACATTTTTAGTGCATGCTTTCCTCACTTAAATATTTCTCAATTGTCTTGATATTTTTAGTTGTTACATACACGTTTTTATGTTTATTAGGTCTCTTGGTTATTATCCCAAACTTCTCTAATAGTTCTATATGGTATTTTACTGTAGAGTAATTTAAGCTAAGTCTTTTTGATAATTCGTAAGCTGTGCATGGTTTAGATTCCAATTCAAAAATAATCCTTTTTCTTGTTTCCCATCCTTTATTTTCGAGGAGCTCTTCTATCTTTACGAGCATATTTGGAAGTTTGGCAATAACCCTCTTAACTCTGAACATTTTAATACAGGTTCAATGTATTTTAACTGAATTAAAATAGATTTCTAGCTATAAAGTGGTTCTATTTAGAAAAAAAGTTACATTGATGGGCTCTTAAAATAGTTTTTAATAAATATAACTATTATAATAAATGCTGTAATAAAAGAGCCTATAAAATAATAATCTGCTTTTAATCCTAGAATTAATATAAGAATGAAATAGAACGGTATTACTAGTTTATAATTAGGACCAGCAAGTAGAAAACTTATGGAGATAGAAGGAATAAGAAATAAAGGACTAATAAATGATAATAAAAGGAATATAATAAAGAGCATTATGAGAATGAAGAATATTGTAGAATGTTTTTGGGCTAGCATTTCTTTCCGTATAATAATCTAGGGTAGTAAAGTAATATATCTACACAAGGTTTCTCCAACTGGTGAACTACCCCGCCCTAACCGGT
>DAHF01000021.1:3135-4909 GCA_002495845.1 Sulfolobus sp. UBA167 | reverse complement strand
GAAAAAGAGAGAACGAAGAGAAAAAAAAGATAAAACGAAGATAAAATAATGCAACATAAAGAAAAAAAATTGAGATAAAATTCCTTATTGAGAAGTCTCGAAAGTTAGGTACAAATAACCGTAATAGCTCTCATTGTTTACTTCGACTACTACCCAAGTGTTCAGCGTATATGAATATGTACTGGAACTGGAGTTTGTAGGTATCGTAGGTCCTTCACTGACCAAGGTAAAACCTGGCCCTACCTTGACGCCGTTCACAGTGAAGGGACTATAAGATTCCAACTGGACTGAAACGTTTATCTCCTCTCCGTTAAGGTAGTGCTCAACTGTTGGAGTATTTGAGGATACATCGATATAGGAGGAGGTAGCGTTAGCGCTCACATAATTCAAATAGGTAACTGTTGAAGATGGTGTAGGGTTCACGTTCACGGAAGCTATCGTCTGACCCGAGGAGTTGTACTCTAACGTGAGTGGCTTCGTACCAATGGGCACCCTGAAGGCCACTGAGCCATGTATTGACTCTCCGCTTACAACGTCTTCATAAGATAGATACACGAATATCCTTGAGGCAGGAGTGCCGTAAGACGCGGAATAGTCTCCCTGGTTAGTTACCAAGACGAAGTTATGCGGATTTAAACTTAACTCGCCGGGACCGCTATACGTTAAGCTCACGTTAAAGATGAGGTAAGAGAATCCATTGTATCCAAGGTCAATAGCGTCGGCTGTGTCAAGGGAATATCCCGTGGTATTCATGGTCAAGAAGTGGAGGGAAGTTCCTTGTAATACGCTCACCGTTATCGGCCCGTAATACGCCTCGTCAGTGGGCATCTTCACGTTGGCTACGAAATACTCCTCACTTCCCGCAGGGACTACAACGCCTGAAGCGTTGTCAGAGAGCAGAGTGAACGGTGAGGAAACTTGAATGCTCGAGATTTGGAATGGAGATGAGCCTTCGTTGGACACTTGGAAGTAGACCTTCACTTCCTGGCCTGAGAAATTGTATCCTTCATAATTCAAGGGACTGATTGAGGTTAAGCTCACATCGGTGTGTTGACCTGAGAACTTCATGTTGACGGTTTCTATTGCTGAGATATAGGAGACCGGCGAAGGGAAAGATGTATATATCGTGCTTCCTCCGTAGACAAGCTCCACCTTTTCAGGCGTTGACGCAATCGGCATTGTGAACGGCAATTCTATCGTCGCAGTCTGACCCGGTAAGACCTCGGTGGAGTAATCGTCGTAGATCCCTGAGGAAACACCTTGACCTAATTGATTTGATAAGTCAATCGCTGCGAGATATGAAACGTTCTCTACCCCGCCTGAGGTGTCCAAGAAGAATGAGCTTCCATTAACGTAGATGGGATTGACGCGAGAGTTATGCACGCTCACGATGACCAAGTAAGCTTGTTCCTCAAACCCTTGGTACAAGAAGTACGGAGTGATGTTCTCATCCTTGACCGTCATTGAGATGCCGTTAGAGCCAGAAACAGAGTTAGAGGGCGAACTGGATCCCGTGGAAGGGGTTGGCGAAGAACTTGTTGCTGATGAAGTCTCAGAAGAACTTGACGAAGGAGGGTGGTATAGAACTAGAAAACCTGCTACCGCTACTAGTATTACGACCACTATTAAAATTGGCACAATTTTATTCATAGCTGAGGCATATGTAGAAGAAAGGCATTTAAGTCTCATGAAACGGTAGGCACGTGATATGCAAAGAAAAAGTCATGGAAAAATGCGTTATAAGGTAAGTTATGTTCTCTTACTTGTACGAGAA
>DAHF01000021.1:2929-3089 GCA_002495845.1 Sulfolobus sp. UBA167 | reverse complement strand
AAAAAAGTAGAGAGGAGGATAGAGTAGAGAAATTTTTTTGTGTTTTTTCTCTTTTTTCCCTCTCTCTTTTTTAATTAGCTATTTAACTTTATTATTATAAAACTCTCACTTGCTTTTTTATATGTATATATATATTACTTTTTTATTTCATTTTATTTTA
>DAHF01000021.1:2080-2901 GCA_002495845.1 Sulfolobus sp. UBA167 | reverse complement strand
TAAGCTTTCAAAAGACTACGTTAGGAAAAGCCCTTGATCAGTCACGCCGAAATCCATGGCTTAACCCATCTCAGGGGACACGATGTCATAGCTTATGTCCGCAGTTAGGGCAGAAGTTTGAAGGCCTTGACAGTGGATGTCCGCAGTTAGGGCAGTAACGGAGAGGCTGAGGCGACTGAACTCCGTAGGACATTATGACCTGCTGTATTTGTTGAAGAATCGAAGATTCCTGCTGTAAGCTACCTAACACGCTCGCTACGTCTATGCCAGCGAAGGTACCCGAGAGGAGGGTGAGGAACTTGTTGTGAAGGATGGCATCAGAAGCCACTCCTAAACCTCCCTCTGCTGAGGCCCACTCTAACTGCTGTCTGGCGCTCGTGATCCCCGTCTCTACCAGTACCCTCCCTCCAGTCTGGCATATCTTAACCGTATAGTAGTGTCCCCTGACTCCTCTCGCGTGGATTTGCATCACTAGGATGTTGGGAGAATAAGTCGATGTCACTGTCATTCCCTCGCTCCTGAAAAGCATCTTCAAGTCCTGGGATAGCTGTTTCATGACCAGGGGTTGTCTGACGTCCAACCACAACGTCTTTCCTCCCATCCCTACGGGACTGCAGATCATGGATCCTAGGAAATCGTTTGACATATGTATAGAGGAGTGACAAGGAAAATATCCTTTACGGACTAATCTGAGGCGTTTGACTCCACGTGTCCTCAAAGAATAGGGAAGGACTAAACCCTCTTTTTCTCTTTTTTCCAAGAAATGACTAGAAGCTCATCCCGTCCTGATAAATCAAGAACAAACCTTTAGGGAGGTTGAA
>DAHF01000021.1:1132-1985 GCA_002495845.1 Sulfolobus sp. UBA167 | reverse complement strand
CTCACAAGCCAAAATTGTAGAACTCGAGATTGAAAAGAAGGTAATATAGTAAAAATAATGTAAAAATATTCAACAGATCAACTAAGCATGTATGACAGGTAAGCCTCATAAGTGATGAAGTGCTACTAGTGTCATGCAGTTCCCTTCAAAAAGGAAGATCGTCTCCTTGCTAAACTTAGTGATATCCATCTCAGTCTTGGTAGCAGTGACTGTCCTGACGAACACAGAATTTATACTTCCGCCTTTCCTGGCTACTGCCGCGACTAAGTACCCTGATCCTGACTGGAGGAGAGCTAGAAGCTTCGTGGTGCTTTCTTCTTACATCATCTGTAGTGCAGTTGCAATAGCTTTTTCCTTGCTCGGCCTTCAAGGGATAGTCGTGGCAACCATAGCGTCGTTTATTTCGTTTTCCGTTGTCACGTTGTTAAACATAGAGCACCCTCCAGCTTTGCTGGCAACCTTCCTGGGCGTGCTGGAGAGAGTCAAGGTAATCTACATAATACACCCAATCATAACCGGGGTGGTCATAGTGGAGGGAGTGAATTACTTTCTCACCAAGTACGTTGAGCCTAGAATTAGGTGATGAGCGAAATGTGTGTGTTTCCTTTATCTTTTTAGCTACCGCTTCTTTTGATAGACCTAGAAAAATTTTACAAAAATAATTCTCTGACTAAACTATAGTGAACTATTCTTCCCTTCTTGGTAGACCCAAAACCCAATTAGTAAAAATAATTTTAGTTAATAGCAACTCATAGGAATTTAGTGCAATTAGTGAACCGATTTTACAAAAATTTTTTAGAAACTTTCAAGATTTTATCGAATCTTTTTTATATTTCTTAAAGATTTACTGAGA
>DAHF01000021.1:508-1002 GCA_002495845.1 Sulfolobus sp. UBA167 | reverse complement strand
AAAAAATATGTGATTTAGTGTTGATTTTATACTTGTAATGAAATGATCTTAGATCTACCGTTACGGAAAGGGTCTTCCGCCCAAAACCGCGCTAAGATAAAATTATGCAATTACAGTATTTTATACAGGAAACTGAATATATCTATTTCTTCCCTACAAAGCTCAGTTTTTTTAAAAAAAGGTTGAATAAAGACCTCCTCCCTTTAGTTTAGGGTAAAGGTCTGTGAAATAGAGTTCTCCGACTGGCCCGAAGTTATCTCCAAGAACACTTGAACTGACTCACCAGGGGATCCTCCAGATAGGGGAGCGGTTATCACGGTTTCCTCACCGGGCATTAACGTAAGCGAATTCGAGGAAGGTGATTGTGGCGAGAAACCGTTTGGTACAGCTGCAAAAGTTATAGTGTCTGAATTTGAGCCTGATACGTAAAGTGATTCGCCGTCGTGGTAAACCTCTACACATGTTATGTTCTCAACTGAGTTTCCTACATCTTT
>DAHF01000021.1:0-461 GCA_002495845.1 Sulfolobus sp. UBA167 | reverse complement strand
AGTCTTGGCTTGGTTGTTGGCAACGAGGCCGAAGACGTAGTAACCTACCAAGATCGCCCCTACGACCACTATAAGGATGAGAAAAAGGCTCCCTATAATGTTAGCTTCTCCTCTTCTAAACTTTAGGTTCTTCATGTTTTCCCTATCTTTCTATCTGTTTTTCCTAGTTAATAAATATATCTGTCACTAGATAGTGTCTATCTACAGATATCCTTGTTCAGACAGTATCTGATAATAGATATTAGGCAAGTTCCTAAAGGAGACCCGCGTTATATTCACGGTTGTCTTTAGTATCAGGGAGGGCAAAGGGTGTAAAAGAAAATATTGATGATGAGACTTGCTACGCGCATAACTGTTCAAATACTGGATTTCTGACTTTTTCCCCCGCCTTGCGAGGGTTCCTCATCGATTCTGTTTACATCTCTCATTTGGCAGCCGAGAGGATCAGAGAGACCCTCCCA
>DAHF01000049.1:15587-17111 GCA_002495845.1 Sulfolobus sp. UBA167 | reverse complement strand
AGGCTTTCGTCCTTTGATAAATTTAACCTTCTAACAAGAAATGGAACCAAAAGCGTTGAAGGATACGCTCACCGGGAGATTTTCTAACAGCATGGTCACACAAGCCACGATTACTGTGATCACTATAATTACTATGCATTCATGGAGACACTTCACTTAGAGAACACGATTAGAGCTTAAGGAACTATTATAGTACTGGAAGGAAAACTACTGAGTCAATCTGTAGAACTTTGACGAGCTCTAGATCCATATCTGCTTGGCTATGGGGTATTATCTAAGAGTCCTTAACTACTTCAATGTGGACTAATGGATTGCTTCAGTTTTTATCAGATTAACGTTAAGCTTATTTTTTTAATTTATTATATATGATCTTAGTTTATAGGAAGACTTTAAAATCTTAAGACATGGGACTTAAAGGTTCAACAGCATCACATGAAGAAAGTTTAAATAGAAATCTAGAGAGACAAAAGCTTAAATAGGGACTTAGAGAAATATTTTTGATCTGTAGGTGCTGTTTGAGTTCCTAGAGCTCTATTACATGTATTTGACCCATACCTTCCTTTACTGGCCCTTTCACTTGATCATATTCTTCATAGTAGCTAACGCCATAAGGGGGTACTATGCTAGAAAGTACAAGCCTTATGAAGGTGAATTCGACAGAAACAAGGTCAAGGTAAGCGTGATAATACCTCAGTACAACGAGGAGATCGAGATACTTGACAAGGTGATAAAGAGCGCAGTCGAAAACAAGCCAGACGAAATAATAGTGATCAGCGACGATAAGAGGAAGGAAGTAGAGCAGTTGGTGAAAAAATATGCTAAGGAACACGATGACATCAAGGTCACTCTGTACGTCTCGAAGAGGAAGCTAGGGAAGAGAGGTTCATTGGGACTGGGCTGGTTGCTGGCTAAAGGGGATATAATACTCCAACTTGACAGCGATTCCATCATGGAGCCGAACTCGTTAATCGAGATACTTAAGCCCTTTGCCGATCCCAAGGTAGTAGGGGTCCAAGGACATCCGTTGCTCACCAAGACAGGAAGCAGACTTTCCTTCCTTTTAGGACAGCTCACCGAACTGTCGAGGGACATAGTGTGTAGAATGCTAGACGGGTTCTTAGTCGTCATTGACGGCAAGATCTCAGCCTACAGAAGGGAGTTCCTGATAAGGAACCTCAAGGAATTCATGGTCGAGTCGTGGGGAGGCAGGAAGATAATCCTGGCAGACGACAGAGCACTGACATATTTGGCTAACAAGCAAGGGTACAAGACTGCGTACCAGTCAACCGCAGTTGCATGGTCTGCTGCTGAACCTACTCTGCGGAAATACATAAACCAGCAGTTGAGGTGGGTCAGGAGCGGTTACATGTACTTGGTGAAGGACATAAAGACGGGTTTGTTCTTTGAAGCTCCGGGAAAGTACCGCTTTCAGGAATTAACGTATCTGCTAAACCCCATATCGTTCACTGTAGCATGGGTGCAGACCTTGATAGTGAACGTCCAAGTAGTCGCCATAGCGAAAAG
>DAHF01000049.1:12877-15521 GCA_002495845.1 Sulfolobus sp. UBA167 | reverse complement strand
TCGATGAAGCTAATGAGAGTTGATAAATTTGAGTTCAAAAAATTAGGAATTAAACTTTTAGACTTGATTCAAATGGGTATAGTGGGACTTTTTGTGATCTATCCCATGATGCTTTATGCCCTCATCACGTACAGGAACGTGACGGACTGGCTCACCAGGTGATTTGCATGAAGACGAGACTAAAAAAGAAAGGAAGGATTCTGAGGGGTTTCAATGAGGACTTTGTGGACGAACCTTTGGGTGAAGTTGAGCCGGTAAGTAACACGATAAATAGGAAGAGAGAGAGTGAAGTAGGTATAGACGTTGAACCGATTGATGACATTTATGAAAAAGACGTTGAGGAGAGCAAAGGTAAACAAGGCCCCACCGAGGGCCCTATAACGGTAGCTCAAAGTGACCTTAATAGGAAAGGTGACGAAGTACTAAAGACCTGCCCTTACTGCGGTTACAAGAACAATCCGAACTATTGGTACTGTGAAAAATGCGGTAGACCTCTAGACGACGAAAGAGGAAAACTAGAAGACTGGATGATCTTAGAATATCTTACGAAAAACGTCATAGGCAAAATAGACTCCCTGCCAAACATAGTGGACAGTAGGGATAACGTGAAGTTAGGTCGTACTCAGTTCAACCACGTAGTACAGTTCGAGGACGGAAGTGTGCTCTTGATATATATAGTGCACAAAATTGAGAAGATAAAGGAAATTGTCGATGACATAATAATGAACAAAGACAGAGAACAGAAGGTTAAACTTTCTTTCCTTTTCCCGCCTCCGACCCTTGACAAGAGACAGCCAAAGATAACTGAAGACCTAGTTAAATTGAAAGAAACGGCGTTGGAACATAACGTTGAAGTAGAATACAATGAGTATGTATAGAAACGAGTAACGTATAGAAACCAGACTTTTAGCTAGAGTCCTACTGATAGTTAGGGATAGTATTAAAGAGAATATCAGATCCCCTGCCAATTCGTCACTTACGCCCTATAGGATAGTGATCTGCGTGCTTTTGGCATTTCCACTAGAAGAATGAAAAGACCGTAACATAATAACCTAAATTTTTATAAAAAGGCTTTCAAGCTTAGTTTTAAGTGATGAGGTAAAAAGGTAGCAAGTCAAAAGCGGAATATCAAGATACATGATCTAGTTACTTTGTTAGAAAGTTGTTACCAATAAAAGAAACATTTTATAACATATATACTTTCATGTTAGGATAACTTTAAATAGAAAGGCTAGTTATGTATTATACCTATGGAGACCTTGATTAAAGATACTGAAGATTATGCCGAAATCAGACTTGAGGAAGCTTACGTTAAGCTTAAACTTGCAGTAGAGCTTCTTAGGATGGGATATAGTAGACCTGCAGCTGAAAAAACCTTCATGGCGTGGGAATCCATAGCCAGCGTATTAGTCTACAAGAACTTAGGACAAATGTATAGAAATGAGGAAGAGAGGAAATGGTACAGCAAGATAGGATTCTTAGTACCAAGGAGGTACCTAAATAGAATAGCTAGAAGGTTAGAAGAGATAGGATATGAGAACATCACAGGATTGAACGCGATAGCTCAGAAACTATATAGGTATGCTCTCTTTTTCGGCGCAAATCAGTTTTGCAATTATCTAAGCAAAGAGGACGCCATAGAAGATCTGAAGATCGCCATCAAGAAGCTAGCCAAAATTTTGATAAAAGAGGGAAAAGAAGAAAAAGGAGAAGAGATATTATCTAAATTGGAAAATGTAGATAAAATATTAAAAATGGAATAAGAAAATCAGGTGTTAATTTCTATCCCTTTTCAGTAGAAAAGTGTGATTCAGGCGTCTTTTGCGAATTCACTTTATTTCGAAGATTGCTACAAAATTAACTAAATGAAGACGACCAATTAGCAGAGATACACGATTACCTATGTTAACGTTTTTACGGCAAGTTTAGAAATTATAATTCGCAATGGACTCCTGAGCCACCCGTAGAAAACTTTCATCAAGAGATTTTTCCTATTTAAAGAAGTTTATCGTTGGTTAGATTTTTGATAAAATAGATAAATTGAGTAACTGATAACATCTAGCAACATAATGGCACTAGAACCCAAGAGGTATGGGAGACTAACTAAGAATTAGCCTGAGCTTGTAATTAAGCTAGGCTCATACAGTTCTGTTTTATCCATATATCCTGAAAAATCAATCGACTTTATAAACCCAACAATTTTCTTCCTTGCCTTACATACGGAGAGAATCGTCTTCAACAAATTGTATATCCTCCATTGAGAACATCCTTAAACACTACAGGCTGACTCTTGGAGTTTACCTCCTCCGGAATTCTCCGCTGAGGATTTAGCCGATTCCTTTTAGCTCACAATATCTAGTGAACTACCCCGCCCTAACCGGTACTCCTAAAATCGTTTTACAAAAAATAACTTTTGTTGGGTAGTATCAGATTCGTGAAAAATAATAGAATTTATAGCTTTGATGAGAACTCAACGAACTGAAGATAGGTTAAGGTGAGGAGCCCGGTGTTATCAAAAGGCCTGATAGAACCGCGTCTGGACGATAACAGCGTTACCAGGAATTTCAAAATTTTAAATAAGGGTTGGTCTGTATCGTCTTTATTTCCCTACTTTATTAAAAGGCAAAATAAACAGGACTATATA
>DAHF01000049.1:10695-12820 GCA_002495845.1 Sulfolobus sp. UBA167 | reverse complement strand
AACTTTAGGTTCATGAATTTCCGTTGGTCTACTAGACGGTCAAGCTATCCTTTCACGGTAATATCTATGTTAAGTTACACTTTACATAGGGCATATCACTTTTTATCTCTTTTATGAGACACAGCGACGAATTCTTAGAGAATAATTCCTTAATCTAGCGGAGAGAACTCATACGTATAACCTTAGCCAAGTTTGATATCTCTCATGAAAAAATTGAATTTATAAATAGCTATAAGCTCATTTTATCAGCCTTAACCACAGAATTTTTTAGCAGAGAATTTAAATAGACGAAAGCCATGATGAGGAGAGTATCGCGAAGGAGCGTAGTACTGCTTATCTTATTCACTATCGCAATGCCGTCCGTCTTCACAGCATTCCCGTCAAGCAGTTCAGTCCAGACGTTCGGTAATGAGAGTGCTTCAGTGAGCTCTTTAGTGGTACCCTCGTGGTCTGTCCCGCCAAACATCCATGGTGATGGTACGGTAGATCTGAAGGTATTCTACTCCCAGCCTTTCAACTCTACTGCCTACGCGGTTAAGCTGTTCATAAAACTTCCTGCAAACGTCGCCAACTCTACTGGTGGTTCAGATGTAGAAGCCTATTTCTCATTGATATCTCAGCCATACATCTCCTACGACTTCGAAGTCGTGATAAGTCCCTTGGTAAAGGTGAATTCCACCCTCACTTTCAACGGTAGCCTCACTTGGCTCATAACCAAGGGAGAGGGAGAGATCACAGAGGTCGATCCTATAACGTTCAACCTAACGTATTACGGTGAGGAAGGGATAGAGGTAATCACGAATCAGACTTCCCTCCACTTGGGTTTAAACGATGTACCTATAGAATTGATAAACCAGGGTAAGTTGCCCATCCAGGATGTATGCCTTCACGTGAACGATCAGGATGTATATGTCCCGAGGATAACAAGAGAGTACACCATTGTAGTGCCAGTATCAGTTTCGGATAACAGGAGCATATATAACCTACCTATATCCGTGAGCTTCCTCTCACCTTACTTGGTACGTGAAAACTACACTACGACACTGAGCTTCACTGTTATGATGGAAATATGTAGCCCGGTCCTAGCATATTACAACTTCTTGTCCCCAGACTCCCTCTACTTAGACCAAGGGATGAACTACTTGAAGATCTACTTGGAGAACACAATGGGGACTTGCTTCAACTCGTCTATACTCCTAGTCGAAAATGAAGGAATCACTGTGGACAAGTTCAACGTGACCCGCTGGGCTCCCGGTGGTGTTATAGAGCTACAGCTCCCCCTGAACATAAGCAACTGCAGTTACGTGACGCTTGACTTCGTGTTAGACCAAAACCTTACCACGTACGACATTGCCTCTCTGAATATACCTGCAATCCACGCTTCCAGGCTTTCGTTCACCATCGTCTCAGAGAACAGCTCAACATACCTCGAAATAGGGAACAGACTGGACTTAAACTTGACAAACGTGTCTGTCAGTTTCGTCCACGTGAACTCCACCGTAAATTTCACGGCAATCCATATCCCCGCCAAGGAATACGTTCTACTCAGGTTGAACGGGAGTATCTACAGCGGGATGAACTTGGTAGTTTCGTCCTTCTACGCTTATAGATTCTACGTGACTGAGTACGACGTAGTGAACATTAGCGAGGCTGTCACTACGCTACCGGCTAACCTGAGCCTGAGCAGGTACTTCATTGATACCACCAACGACCAGCACGTGATCTGCTTGGTATTACAATTTACCAACATAGGAAGCGGGACGGCTACTGACGGTTACGTAGCGTTAGTGTCAAACGAAAGCGACATCTACTTGTCCCCTCCCGAGATAGACTTGGGCTCAGTACAGCCAGCGCATGCGTTGCTCGAATACGTTAAGGTCACCCTAGGAAACCCTTTACCTAAGACCGCCACGATAACTTTAGAGACGGTTTACTACAACGGGTTTACCTTGGTGGAGAGAAGCTACCAAGTCGAGATACCAGTCTACAGTTTGTATCACTTGAACAGCGTCTTTGCAGATTTTTACGCCCTCCTAGGAGTAGGAATAGACGGGATCCCCTTGCTTTTCATAATCATCGTTATAATCTTTATCGTGATAGTGGTGTTGCCTAGGAGAAGGAAGAG
>DAHF01000049.1:0-10675 GCA_002495845.1 Sulfolobus sp. UBA167 | reverse complement strand
CTTCGTTAGTGTTAATCACACTTTTCCACAAAGAGTATACCTCAAGGATTAGTAATTAGAGATGAGAATAGACTTATGACTATCTGGTTACTTACATAGCCCGACTTTCCCTACGATACTTGTGGGGAAACCGTTAGATCTGAGGTTAAGAACTGGAGAGACAATTAACTCGGGGAAAAGAGTCGGCTGAAGGCATACTACACACTGGCTTAAGGGATGACTTTAGGCATGTTATGTCACCCAGAGTGTCTGCCTTTGTTACCATTCTTGTGATTAGGCTTCCGAAATTCGTACCTGCATGTGTTATAGTTTATACCGTGACTTTGTTATTTAGGCTTAAGATAATAAGATATTCTACGCTAAACTCTGGTCATCATCAAGAGTTAGATACTGCGCATTTAAGGTAGTATAGGCTTGTTATCTTAAACTAGAAGAGCCTAATTCAGGAACTAAAAGGAAGGAAAAGTTCCATCTCGTTAGGATAATTGAGAAAGCCCTACTGTTGCACACTGTAAGACTAAACCTCCTTTCTATGCCTCTTTTCTATAAGGAGAAGAATCCGCTAAAAGAAACATACTCACTCCTGAGAGCAAGACCGTATTTCGGTCAGGGTCTCATTCCCAGACGAGAGTTATAGACTAGAGAAACAGAATTCTTAGTCATTGCTATAAGCTTGTTTTTCTATGCTTATAACTAGTAATTGCAGAACGGTGTCTATAGTTATCAAGATCTACGCCATGCAGTCTTCTTACCCCATTCGAGCCCGCTAGATTCTCTTTCAAAAGCTTGCTGTAGATACCTCTGCAATCAACATAGTTCAGATCCCTAGACAAAGAGCTCTAAGAAAGTGGTATAACACAGACTCTACAAGACATGCAGATCTCAAGCCTGACTTATCTGTTGCTCAAGTTCATAAAGCGAAGCTCAAACTTTCTTGCAGGTAATTACGAAACGAGAAAGACAGTGAACTACACCTCTTACGACTTAGCCCATAGAAGATAAGGCTAAAGCTTTCAAAAAGGTCACAGCTCCAGGACAGTGTTCTCACCTACAATGAAGCGAGAGCCATGAAAACCTGACGTTTTCTTCGATATCTTTGAGCTCTGCCCCACAATAGAGTCTATTAGCTGGATTCCACTGACCTCAGATTTATCAAGCAACAAGGAGTTCATCACCTCAGAGTCCCTGATCTTACAGTCATCTCCTACTGAAGTAAACGGACCTATCATTGAGTTCTCCACTACAGACCCCCTGCCTATATAGACCGGGCCCCTGATGTCTGAGTTCACTACCTTAGCTTCTTGAGAGATATAAACTCTCCCCCGTACTTTAGAGCTTTCAACGGAGCCTCTGTTATCCTCTACCAAGAAATTATCCAGCAGTTTGAGGTTAGCGTCAAGCAAGTCCTCAGGCGTCCCCGTGTCCTTCCACCATCCCCTTATGATGTGGTAAGAGACGGTCTTTCCTCCGTCTATAAGCTTCTGGATCGCGTCAGTAATCTCAAGCTCTCCCCTCCAGCTCGGCTTTATTTCATTTATTGCGTCAAATATATCTGGGGAGAACGCGTAGACTCCCACTAATGCTAGATCGGATATAGGCTCCTTGGGCTTCTCTACTAGAGTGGTCACCTTGCCGTTCTCTATCTTGGCTACTCCGAACCTCTGAGGGTTCTCCACTTGGGCGAGCAAAATCGAGGCTGAACCTCGGAAGTTTAAGAGCTGTTCCAAGCCCTCTAGTATGATATTGTCTCCCAAGTATACGATGAAATTGTCATCCCCCACAAAATCCTTGGTCCTTCTCACTGCGTCCGCGAGGCCAAGTGCCTCACCTTGATAGATGTAAGTAATTGACGCTCCAAACCTGGAGCCGTCACCGTAATACTCTACTACCTTCTCTGCGTGGTTGTTTCCAAGGACTATCCCGAACTCTTTGATCCCTACCTTTAAGAGCGCTTCTAAGCCCCATTGAGAGATCGGTTTCCCGGCGATCTTTATCAGCTGTTTCGGCCCAGTGTGAGTAAGGGGTCTCAATCTGGTACCTTGACCGCCGTGGAGAATTATCGCTTTCACACATTTTAGTTCATTTAAATATATAAAAAGCTTCGTTGACAAATGGTTCATGTACCCATTACGGGATCCTCGCGATTTTCCTTCTCTGAGCAACCTCGATCTTAACCTACAAGGTTCAGTCTAGCAGTTCTGTGATGTCTGTGCAGTAGAATTATGAAGGATTCACTCTTCACAACGCAAGTTCCCCAATCCCGTGTGTACCCACTTTCAGCTAGGTCTAGATATTATTCGTAGTTTAATATAAAAACTTGGGCTCTACCCGTTCTCCTGAGAAGGGGACTTTCCCCCTTAAACCACGTTAAGATAAAAATCCAGCAGACAGAAGCAAAATGATTAATCTTTTCGCATCAAGCGTCCAGACCTTCAGTTAACCTTCAAATACAGCAACGGGTTTTCGAATATACTTGAGACAGCCCTCTTCTTATCCACGTCAAGGTAGTAAGCAGGCTCTTCTTTCCTTTCCATTTCCTTTTCTTTCTGAACTGTAATTGCAGTCATCTTTTTTCACCAACTATAAGTATTCATCGAACTTTATAAAATCTTGTATCCATACTTTAAAAGTAGTATCCTAGTTCTAACATTAGTATGAATATAGAGAATACAACAATCTTATATAAGAAAATTATTTAAATAGTGCCTAAGTCTTCGCCCTCACGTCATAGGATTCATAAAATCTAATCCTGGTTCTAAAAACTATGTAATTTGAGAAAAACATGAAGCAAATTATTTTGTAGATGGGTTCTCTTAAAACCTTTTTTATTATTTTTACACTTCATTTTCAGCTACGGTTTTACGTAGTTGTCTTATAAACTCTCGTCTCTGCGAACTCAAGGAACTTACAAGATCTGTCCTTTTTTGTTTAAAGCCTTGATAAAGGCAAGAACTCTGTTCCGCTTAGACTGATCTCTCTTCCCTCACGATCTGATCTAAGTAACAGGAGGGGTCTTTCCCCCAAACGTCACCTAGAGCAAGGGCCCTCCCTCTTAGACCTCCATTGCACATGTCGAAGAAAGGACACGACGAGCACTTGATGTAATTCCTCCTCGACTTCAACTTGGTCAGAAACTCGTTTGGGCTGTCCCATGTAGCTCTGAGGTTCCCGATGTCTCCTATTTTAACTTTAGTGAATTGGTCAGGATAAATCTCTCCTTCTGGGGAGACGTCAGCTATCCTCTCTCCCGACTTGTTCCCTCCATTCATCAAAAGCAGTTCCCTGACTTTATCACTCTTTGTTAGACGATAAATCAGTATTCCATCTACTGGGTTGTCGGCTGTGAGGACTTCGAACTCAGAACCCTTAGAGAGCTCCACCACTTGTCTAATGACCTTGTATCTGATCTCGTTTTTGACGTCAAGACCTCTCGATGCCCTTCCCACGTACCCTAAATGGTAAAAACACACACGCTGAAGTCCTTCTTCTCTTACGAGGTCAAAGATGTAGGGAACATACTGATAATTCCTTGAAGTTATCGTGAACCTTATCCCCGTCTTAACCCCGAGGTCCCTGGAGAACCTGATCCCCTCTAAAGCCTTCTTGTAAGCTCCCGAGACTCCCCTGAAGTCGTCGTGAATGGGCTCTGGGCCGTCGATGCTGATCCCCACATAACTTACGTATCTCCTCATGGGTTCCAGTTTGTTCCTTAACATTGTCCCGTTAGTAGATAGCTCAACCGAGATTCCTCTGTCATGAGCTTCCTTCGCTATCGATGGCAGGTCTGGTCTCGCCAACGGCTCTCCTCCTGACAGTAGGATGTGCTTAACACCCATGTCGGAGGCTTCCTTAATACTTCTCATCCACGTGTCCAGACTTAAGTCCTGAAAGTGATGTCCTCCTGAGGATGAGTAACAATGCTCGCACCTCAGGTTACAGTTCCTAGTGACGTTAAATACCAATACCTTAGGGTAAGAGGAGTCCGGAGAGAACCTCACCGAATCTCCTCCTTCTTGTCTACCGTTAAGCAATCTGGAAACGCTTATCATGATACATCACACTCGGATGATAAAGGCAGAACTCGTCCTCACCGTGGACGTCCTGGGTCTTGGAGTAAACCCTTGCCCTGCAACCCCCACATACTAGCTTGTATTCGCAGACACCACACTTTCCCTTCAATAAGGAAGGATCTGATATGCTCCTAGAAAGAGGTGAGTTATATATTTCGTCCACTGGACGTTCCCTCACGTTCCCCAGCTTTATCGGTAAAAAACCACAAGGATAAACGTCGCCGTTGTATGCGACGAAGAGGAAACCGTTAGAGGCCATACATCCTCTTGCACCTCCAGATGAGCCTCTTCCCTTCTCGGGGTCATATTTCGGCACCGGATCACCCCTGATTGCGCTGAAACGCACGAAGTAAGGATTACACGTCATCCTGACGTTGATTCCCTTTTTCCTCCATTCCCTCACCTTCAACATGAGCATCTCGTTCTGGATCGGGAGTATCTCCATGTTTTTAGTCGCCCTTCCAGTGGGGATCAGAACGAATACGTCCCACGTATCTGGGTTCATGGACATAACTGTGTCCTTCAGTTCTTCCAAGTGGTCTATGTTGAACCTGCTTATTGTGCTATTCACTTGGAGATGGAGTCCTACATCCTTTATGTTCTTGGACGCCTCCCTCGCTATCTTGTAAGCTCCCNNAGACTCCCCTGAAGTCGTCGTGAATGGGCTCTGGGCCGTCGATGCTGATTGAGACTGCCTTGATCCCAGCGTCCTTTATTTTCTCAGCTACGTCCTTAGTTATCCTAGATCCGCTTGGCGAAAGGGCAGTGAAAAGCTTAGAGGAAGCGTACTTAGCTATATCCAAGATGTCGTCCCTTTTCATTGCGTCGCCACCGCTGATGACGAACATGCCCTTAATACGGTCTATGACTCTCCTCTCAATCTCTTCAGCGCTGAGCTCATCCTGAAGTCTCTCCTTTATGCTCACAGCCCTGCAATGCCTGCAATTGAAGTCACAGGCTTTAGTGCTCTCCCATACTATAACCGAAGGAAGCATGGTATCACCCGTGATAAGGAATCACCCTCTTGTATGGAAGAGAGGTGAGGAAACTGAAAGACTTCAATGCCATCTCGTTGTTCCAGTTGAAGAAACTCAAAGGGGGCAACAAGCCACCATCTGCCCTAACCGCGTCACCTGTCACTAGGTTCTCCCCGTCGAACAGAGCTATGTGACCAGGGGTGTGACCTGGAGTATGGAGGACTTTGAAACCAGAGATCTCTTCTCCTCCTCTGAGCTTCACGTCAATTCTGGGGACTTCCAATTTGATTTGGTTAATTCGACTCAAGGTATGATAGAACTCTTCACGTGAAACTGGCATCTCCTTGTTCACCTCTTCATAGCTCAAGTTGAAATCATGGGGAACGAAGTTTTCCTCTTTGTGAGCATAAATTTTAGCATGTGATGTCCTCCTGATTTCCTCGGCGTTTCCGATGTGGTCTGGATGGGAATGAGTGAGAATTATCTTCGATACATCCTCCAAGGAGAGGTTAATTTCCTTAAGCCGTCTGACCAACAAGTCAAAGTTTTCCGGTAGGCTCGTGTCTACCATTGTTGTTCCATCCTCGTCAGTCACTACTACAACGTTGTGCATGAGCTCCCTTCCGAAGAAACCCTTCTCCTTGAGCTTAATTACTTGCAGTATCCTCATTTTCAAACCTCGGAATCAGCTCCAAAGGCGCTTTAACTCTATCCTTAGGTCTCTCTCCTTCCACCTTTAAGACCCTCTCCGCTATAATGTCACAATATCTACAGTCTTCGCACCTCTTGCTCTCACATTCGTTGTACTTGAAGAAGTTCAACCACCTTTCGGGAAACTCGCTGTTATCTATCTTAACCTTCTCTAAGACGTCGTAAAACGATGGGCCTCCCACTTTCCTCATTACCTTGGGCACAGCCCTGCCTTGTGGGTAGCTTACAATGTCCAAGAGGTTTCCTTCATACCTCCTCTCAGAGTAAGCCTTAACTGCGCGCGTGATCCATTCAGTGCTCTTGTTCCTACCGGCTATCTTGAACCTGTCGATCCCTATTTCCTCATAGAAACGGAGGTCTTCCGGTCTGATCCATCTCATCCTTATCAAGTTGTTCAAGTCGTTCCTCACATCGGTTGCACACAAGAGTATTGGATACTCGAACCAGACCTTACTCTCTTGACCTTCCCTTGACGTCATGGACGATACCAAGTCATGAGTCCTCCTATAGGGACACCCCCAGAGGCAGGAGTTGTTGGTGATGACCTCAACGTCCACGAACTTCCTCATTTCCTTCAACACCCTGAAGTTCCTGTTCACGTCCTCGTGGGCTATGACAGTGTTTGCCCCCATCATGTAGTACTCTTCAGCCTCCCTCACATTATATACCCTGGAGTATGATGAGACCGAAATTTCCATATCTGGATGTTCCCTCTTAATGTGCGAAATGAGGACGGGCAAAGCTACGATGAAACCGTCCACTATATCAGCTAAGGAATTCACTTCCTCCATGACCTTGTTCACGTACTTCTCAGAGTACTCTTTCCCTTCAAGGGTAGCCGTATTCATGGTATACAGAAACTTGATCCCCTTTTCATGTGCTATGGAAACGTGAGTCTTCAGCCTCTCCCTGTCCACGTTAGGCAGAACGAAGGACGCCCTCCCATGACCGGTGACAGTTTTCGTTTCGCTCCCAAACAAGTATTTGACCGGAAAACTTCCTATATTCTCTAATAAGGAATCATCGAAGTTCGTACCTACAACAAGTCTCATAAGCTTTTATCTGATAGCTAATATTTAAATTACGGTGTTTTTAACTCTGTTAAAAAAAATAATGAACTAACTTTGTTTGAACGTTAACTTGACTCTTTAACTAGATCAGTTTGAGAGATTGGAACGTCGATAGATACTGCGTTAGTAACTACCCTTTTGAATGCCTCCTCTATCAATTCCTCCCAAGCTTGTCTCAAGCTCTCCCTCCTTAACTTTATGTCCGTTTCCTTAGCTATTGTTTTAACGGCGTAGAGACAGTCCTCTTTTAAAATACAGTTAATGCAATGTGTTCCATTTTCGACCTCAAGGTTTATGTATATTAAGTCCTTCCTTTCACTAACGTAAAGTATACCTTTCGGATGGGAATCCTTCATGACTTTCGTGATCGGTATAACTGCCTTAAAGGAGATACTGTTGTCCTTTATGAGCCCAAGAAGTTTGAGCTTATTTAGGGTGAAATAATAATAGCTTTTGCTCATCTCCGAAGGCCTTTCTCTCGCTATTACCTTGATTACGTTCTCGCGGCCCAACTTGGAGAACTCCTTCATGTTAAGCATTACTATTTTATCAGCATTAAAGGGCCTCTCTATCTTATCCGTGAAAAATATGCACATAGCTTTTAATGGAATTATTACCTTAAATTTTTTAATATAAAGATAATATGGTCGCATCATGAAATGAGCTTAACTTTGTTTAGATCGTAAAAACAGAGAAAAAGAATTAGATTTACATTATTAGATCTATATATTATTAGCTTTTTACATAACTTTTTCTGACTCATCTATCTAACGTTTTCATCAGAGCTTATGCGTTGTGTGTACAGGTTGTGAACTACCTCGCCTCGCGGACGGGGCATCCCACCTCGCGATTTTCCTTCTCAGAGTGACCTCGATCCCCCTTCATCCACAGCGGAGTTTCAATGAACGGAACCGTTCTGTGATCCGTGTCGTTACGGAGGGTCAACTCTCCACAGCGTAAGTTCCCCCTAGTGCTGACCCAGCCAAGCCTCGGTCTAGAATTTTTTTGTATAGCATAAAAACTATAAGGGGCTATCCATCATTTGTGGAAGGTACTTTGCCCCTTAACCCCCATCAAGTAAAGAGGATTTAATGTCACATTATTAGAAATACAAGTTACATTCTTGCTTAAAATGTCTTTATTTATAGATCTTCCTTTAGTATAAAAATAGGAAAATCAATTAGAGGCCATTTTCGCCCTTGTTATAAAAAAGAGTAAATAATGTCAATGAGTCCAACGTCTCACGCTTAATTGTTGTGAACCATAAATCTTCACGGTGACATGAGTTGAGGAAAATCAAAGGTGTATTTTCCATTATCTTGATAGTTTCCCTCATTTCCCTCCTTATGAGTTTCATGAACGTGCCAATGGCACAGACGTCTTCCCAAATCACTGTTTATAAAGAGGTTGGATCGGCTAACCTCAAAGCGCCGGGGACAGAGTCGTTCTGGAATAACATCCCTTGGACTAACTTATCATTGTCTGCAAACATCCCCAACGCGCCTACATCAGGTCTAACCCACAACATCATGGTCAAGGCAGCTTGGAACGGGAGCGACATCATGGTATTGGTGAAATGGCAAGCTCCGAATCCCGCTTTTGGGGCTTGGTCGGCCGCAGCTGCCGGCATAGACCCGTCAGCTTCTGGACCAGGTCTTTTCAGGATCATTGAGATAACCCCTGGTGCTAAGTATGACGTAATGTCTAACTATACTTCGTATTACACCATAGTAAACGGAAAACAGGAGACTGGAAGGTTATTTCTCTCATACGACGGGCTTTCCGTAGGCATGCCTAACGGTAGCCAAATCCAAGTGTTGAGCAACGGAACTATTCTTTTCTATCACTCTCTTAGACCCATAGAAAGGATTTTGTATAACTCCGGATTGTTTTACGGATATTACACTAATTCCACTTGGTACTATCCAGATAGGGTTGCAATGATGTGGTACATGGGCTCTGGAACTCCATCCATGGACGGAATGCATATAGGCGGTAAATTCGCGGGTCAGAATTTTGACGGGATGAACTTCACTTACGCCGGTGGCTCACTAAAACAAGTAGGCGGTTCGGCAAACATATGGATGTGGGTCTCTGGTGCGACATGGAACAACGACAGCGACCCTGCCTTCAAGGCTAACTTATGGGAGAACAAAAGCTTGACTGGACTCCCGTACGTGGACAACGGACAGGGATTCGCAGTTCCGCTCTACACTAACAACACAGACATGTACGAGGTTGACTGCTCAGGGATCTGGTACGCACCAGTGAAGAGCTCTGGACTGGAGGGTAGCTTATTCTTCATAAAGACAGGGGCCACTTACTCCGATGGATATTGGACCGTGGAATACGTTAGACCTTTGGCTGTACCATCAAATTACTCTGAATACATGCCTAACATAACCACAGGGAAGACATACTACGTAGCTTTCGCCGCATGGCAAGGAAAGGAAGGTGAGACGCTCTTTGACAAGAGCATAACGTCGTCATTCCTGCAACTATCCCTGAGCGACCTATCATCTCCTCCTGCACCTCCAATAGTTAGCATAAACCCATTGGTCATGGATGTAACAATAGCTGGCGTAGTAGTCTCCTTAGTGGGGCTTGGGATAATATGGGTAATGTATAGAAGGTGACCTAAATGTTCTTGACAATAGTCATAATGAGCGGGATAATCGTAGCTGGGATAGGAATTTCATTTCTCTATATGAAGGTGCATTGAAGTGAAATTAGAGCTAAGTTCATTGATCTCTGAAAAAGACCTAAAGTGGTATACAGCCTTCCTTTTCGTTGCTTTCTTTCTCCAGTTCTTTTACCAAGTGATATTTCCCATCTCTTACCTGCCTTTGTCAATTCCTGGTAAACTGACGATGGAATACCTAGGAACTGCAGGCATATATCTAGGATATGGGGCTTCATTCATCATCGCGTTAGCGATGTCAGGGAAAATAAAGTCCTTAATTCCGCTTGCAGTCGTTGACGTGATTTCCCCCGTGTTTAACCATTCCCTTCCGTTCACTATACTGGCCATAGCCGTTTCAATTATAGTAATAGTAGAGTCTTTCCTCAGAAGGAAAGGATTAGATACTCTCCTTCTCCTCCCTACTTTGGCCCTCATATCTTTCTCTATGGTATCTGCATTAACGATAGATTCCATGAATTTCACGTTCAATCCAGGGTATACTTACATGTTCTTGCTCAGCGTGGCCACTTTCGCGGTCTTCGCGGTATGGGGAAAGCAGACCAAGAGAGATGTATTGAAGTACCTGCTTTCATTACCTTCGCTCTTCCTTTTCTTGCCTCTTTACTTCATGGTTGAGTCGAACAGATTCATGTTCATGATAATGGATATGACATTCTCTGCAGTATATGGAATTTCCTTCAATAATCCAAATAACTTAGGGCTATTCCTCGTGTTGTTGAGCGTTTCCACTTACCTCTCAGTAGTAACGGCTTTGAGGAGGAACAGCATGGCTGGTTTGGGCTATTTCATAGTGGTGAGCGACGTATTCCTGGGTATTACCGGGTTTCACTTAATGGAATACATCTTCCTAGTGACAATAGGGTTCTCAATGATAACATACAATGAAGGGAAGGTGAGAAAAGATCAAAAGAAAGTTGTAAATGAAGACATGAAAATTCAAGAGGACTTGCCCAGTAACCACCGAAAGTGAACTATTCCACATGGATTCTGCTTCATTGCTTCACCATCCCGGTAAAGCTACGATGGAGGGTGTGGTACTTCACAGTAAGGTCTTTTCGACTAGATCTCTTCAAAACGAGAACATTCTGACTTCCTCCCCGCCTTGCGAGGGTTCCCCTCATCGATTCGGGATTACATCTCTCA
>DAHF01000091.1:4733-9164 GCA_002495845.1 Sulfolobus sp. UBA167 | reverse complement strand
CATCATGGGTAAGTTGATGCCTAAGATAGGTCCTAAGCCTATAATAATGACTGGAGCAATACTTTCAATTATATCCTATTTGATGCTCTTGAAATTCAGAAGTACCCCTGATGAGCTGTTAGCAGACGGGTTCGTCTCTTCAATTGGGTTGGTCGCCGTCATCCTTCCGTTAGTTAACATAGTAGCTCTGTCTCTTCCTGACGAATACAGGACTACGGGATTAGGGATGAACACGCTGCTGAGGACCTTGGGCGGATCAGTAGGTCCAGTAGTAGCTACGGCAATGATGGAGACCTATCAAGATCCTATAGTGATGCTCATGAATGGACAGCCTATGGTGCTTGGTTTCGTACCTTCGTCTCTTGCGTTCGATTACATTTCTTTGTTCGGAGTCGGCATCATGGTAATCACCTTGATTATATCGCTGTTCCTTAAGAACTACACTTTCAATGCTAGGAAAGCACAGAGGGAGGAGAAGGTAGAGGCTACGGCCTAAGGGATCTCTTGTTTTTCCTATCTCTCTCTTTCTTTATTTTCTAAAAATAGTAGATAGAAAAAAAGAAAGTTGCTATCTTAATATGGCCTTTCTTTGTAGAGAAATAGACGCGAATATGCGTAGTTGTCCTCTTTATTATTTTTCAATTTTTTCATAAAATTCCTTCTCTTTCACTATAACCCTTTCATGAATGCCCTCTGCGATCTTCTTTCCTTCCCAGTATACTTCAGCCCTGAACTTTACCTTTCTTCCGTTCACAGATTCCACGGTAGAGATGACCTCTATATTTTCTCCGATGGGGACTGGAGAAAGGTGATATACATCGATGTGAAAACCTACAGTTGTCATGCCTTCCTCCAGCATGCCTTGAACTAGGTGGAAAGACACGTTCTCTATGAACGATATTACTGAGGGAGTTGAAAGGACGTTTACAGCACCGCTCGCTACACTTGACGCCGAGTCTGAGCTTTGAACTTGAAATTCCTTCTTTGCCGAGATTCCAGGACTGATCATGATAGTCAATTTCATGTCCACAGATTAAAACGCTCAGCTTCAAAGGTAGTGAGCTACCCCGCCCTTAACGGTAGACCCACCTCGCGATGATTTCCTGCTTCTTTAAGCAACCTGACACCCACGAGGTTTCATCCAACCGTTCTGTGACGTCACGTGTAGTTACGGAGGGTTTTCCTCTCCATGGCATAAGTTGCCCAGCCTTGGTACTGCCTCAGCTAAGCCTTGGCCTAGATGTAGCTCACTTTTTCACAATAAACTCTTCTAGTTACTACGGAGGGGGACTTTTCCCCTTAACCCCCGTTAAAGTAAAAACAATAGAGGAAAGCTAGGAAAAAAGAGGAAAAATGGAAAAAAGCTTCTCAAATAATTAGCAATTACTGAGGGAGAAAAAAAGAAATATGCCCTCTACTTGAGTACCACGAGCAGATCTCCCTTCTTTACACCCTGACCTGGCTTGACTGCTATCTTTTCTATTACGCCCGCAATGGGAGCTGATATAATGGTTTCTGACTTCATTGCCTCAACTGAGAGCAGGGGTTGGCCCTTGGTCACTGCGTCTCCTTCCTTTACTCTTACAACAACGACTCTTCCTTGTAGAGGTGATAGAACCTCCCCTTCCTTTCCTTTCATCAGTTCCTCAATGGACTGTCCTTCCTTGACCGGTAGCTCGTTCACTCTGTCCACCTTGTATTCCTCCTCCTGGTCGAGGATCAGGAAACCCTCGTCTAACGTTATGCTGTGTATTTGATCTCCTACCTTGAACAAGTACTCGTTCTCCCTTGTTCCTTTACCTAGGAACTCGACTACCATTTCTCCTTCTTCGCTCTTTATAGTGTCCTTGTTGTCCTTCTGGTCGTAGCTCACTACGTAAGTTTCTCCCGTATCCATGTATACTCTGAGCAGTTTCATTACCACATCACCCTCGCGTTTGCCTGAGCTTGTACTCCATATGTCTTCCACGCAGACTTCGGTCTTGCCGTTCCTTCCTCCTGCGTCCTGTTTCCTCTCATCAGTCCTCTGTTGTACACAGAAGCTGCTAGCGCAGTCTTCAACATTTCCTTCTCTTTCAGCTTCTTCACGAAGATTTCACTCTTGTCAGCTATGTACGCTGTTGTAAAGTTTCCCGTCTGATAGTCTTCATCGTCCATTATGAGCTTATACAATGGTATTACGGTCTTTACTCCTCCTATCTTAAGGTCCCTTAGAGCTCTCCTTCCAGTCTCTATAGCACGTGCTCTGTTCTCGCCATATACCATTAACTTGGCTACTAGAGAGTCGTAGAACGGAGGCACCCAGCTTCCCTTCTCGATCCCAGTGTCTAGCCTCACGTTTGGACCATTAGGTTCCTTATAGTAAGTTACGTAACCAGAGCTCCCGGTAAAGTTGTTAAGTGGATCCTCCGCGTTAATCCTGAACTCTATAGCGTGTCCTCTGATCTTCAGTTCTTCTTGCGTAAACGGAAGATGCTCTCCTGCGACCAGCCTTATCTGGAGTTTTACTAGATCTATTCCAGTTATCAGCTCCGTGATTCCGTGCTCTACCTGAAGCCTCTTATTCAGCTCTAGGAAATAAAGATCTTTGGTCACATCGGAGTAAGCGAACTCCATCGTCCCTAAGGCAAAGTATCCTATTCTCTTGCCGAACCTGACTGAGGCTTCTATGAACTCTTGTCTCTTCTCTGGCGTCAATGCGGGAGAAGGGGCTTCCTCGATGAGTTTTTGGTTCCTTCTCTGGATGGTGCACTCCCTTTCGAAAGCCACAGCGTAGCTCCCATATTTGTCCCCTATCAGCTGTGTCTCTATGTGTCTTGGCCTCACCGCTGCCTTTTCAATGTAGAGATCGGGCCTACCGAACGCCTCTCTTGCCAGCCTCTTGTTCCTCTCCCAGATGTCCATGAGCTGGTCCGCGTTGTCTGCTCTGGTTATCCCTATGCCTCCTCCTCCGTAGGCTGCCTTTACCATGACTGGATATCCTATCCTCTCAGCTAATTTGAGCGCTTCATCTAAAGAACCTACTGGTCCATCGGATCCCGGTGCTATAGGAGTCCCAGCCTCCTTCGCTACTCTCTTTCCGTCCAGCTTACTCTTTACCCTGTTGATAACTTCCGATGAGGGTCCAATGAAGGTCATCCCTGCTTTTTCCACTGCTTCTGCGAAGTCCGCCCTCTCAGAGAGGAATCCATACCCTGGGTGTACCGCGTCAGCATGTGCCTTCTCTGCTGCGTCGACTATTCTCTGAATGTTAAGGTAGCTCTCGATTGACGGGGACGGACCTATATAGTACGCTTCGTCCGCATACTTGACATGCAAAGCGTATTTGTCAGCCTCTGAGTACACTGCTACAGCTTTCATTCCCATTTCCTTTATTGCTTTCATTACCCTTACTGCAATCTCTCCTCTATTTGAAACTAGAACTTTTCCAAATGGTGGCATCTCATAATATAGTGTTTAGTCTAGTTTAAAAAGCTTTTACATTTCAATATTTTTACTCAGCGTTCGAATTTATCTTCACAGATCGGTTCCCGGATTCGTCATCACATGGAATGATAAGTATCGGTTTTCTAATGTTTTAACTTTAACGCGTTTTGTAAACGCCTCTATTGATTACTTTTAAGAAAATTTCATCTTTAATGAAGAATTAATAAGATATAATGGATATAAAGTTTTTAAGCAAGTACATTCATTCTCTATCGGGGATGTTTTATTTCGTTTGAGAAACCGCCTATGGATAAGTTAATCGAGGAAATGAGAAACATAAAAGGCAAAGCGATGGCTGGAGGAGGAGAGGACAAGATAAAGGCTCAACATGAAAAGGGGAAAATGACATCAAGGGAGAGGATAGCGCTTCTCTTCGATGAAGGGACGTTCAGCGAGGTCATGACCCTTGCTAAGACTCAGAGCACTGAGTTCGGCCTCGACAAAACTGATTATTATGGCGACGGTGTCGTAACTGGATGGGGAAAGATTGACGGGAGGACTGCCTTCGTTTACTCTCAGGACTTCACCTCAATCGGAGGAACTTTAGGAGAGATGCATGCTAGCAAGATAGCTAAGGTTTATGAACTGGCGTTGAAAGTAGGTGCGCCTGTAATAGGGATAAACGACTCCGGAGGGGCCAGGATCCAGGAGGGAGCCGCGTCTTTGGAAGGATACGGTGTGGTTTTCAAGAATAATGTGATGGCATCTGGGGTNNAATAACGTGATGGCGTCTGGGGTGATTCCTCAGATAACCATAATGGCAGGGCCAGCAGCAGGAGGAGCAGTTTACTCTCCTGCCCTGACTGACTTCCTCATCATGGTCAAAGGGGACAGCTACTACATGTTCGTGACTGGTCCCGAAATAACCAAGGTAGTCCTGGGAGAAGACGTCAGCATGCAGGACCTAGGAGGTGCAGTGGTTCACGCTAGCAAGTCAGGAGTAGT
>DAHF01000091.1:0-4711 GCA_002495845.1 Sulfolobus sp. UBA167 | reverse complement strand
TCATACTTACCGTCAAATAACATGGAGGAACCTCCTTTCATGGACACCGGCGACACGAACGATAGGGAGGTCAAGGACGCTGAGAGCATAGTTCCCACCGATCCCGCTAAGACCTTTGATATCAGGGACTTAATCTACGCTATAGTAGACAACGGCGAGTTCCTCGAAGTACACAAACACTGGGCCCAGAACATGACTGTCGGATTCGCAAGAGTAGCAGGAAACGTGGTCGGGATCGTTGCAAACAACTCAGCCTACGCTAGCGGTGCAATAGACATAGACGCGTCAGATAAAGCAGCCAGATTCATAAGGTTCTGCGACGCATTCAACATACCCCTTGTGAGCATCGTAGATACTCCCGGATATGTGCCCGGCACAGACCAAGAGTACAGAGGTATCATAAGACATGGTGCGAAGATGTTATACGCTTTCGCAGAGGCTACCGTACCTAAGGTAACTGTAGTGGTCAGGAGATCATACGGCGGAGCTCACATAGCTATGAGCATAAAGAGCCTAGGTGCAGACGTCATTTACGCTTGGCCTTCAGCAGAGATAGCCGTGACCGGTCCTGAAGGTGCAGTGAGGATTCTTTATAGAAAAGAGTTGCAGTCTGCATCTAACCCTGACGAAGTGCTTAAACAGAGAATAGCGGAGTATAAGAAGCTCTTTGCAAACCCGTACTGGGCAGCGAAGAAGGGATTGATAGACGATGTGATAGAGCCGAAGGACACCAGGAAAGTGATAATGAGCGCGCTCTCAATGCTGAAGAACAAGAGGGAATACAGATATCCAAAGAAGCACGGAAACATTCCTCTCTAACCTCATTTAAAAAAATAGTGATTTTAAATCACGAATTTTTATTGTTTAATTTGCTTTTAATTTTCTAGACTAAGGAAGCAACACGTATATACATATTCTGGTTCTCTTTTTTTTCTCTTCCCTTTCTCTCGACGTCTAGAGCCGGCCTTCTAACCATTAGACTTAACTAAGGTCAAGGTATTCTTCTCAAGGAACGGTTTTTCCCCTAACGATTCTAGCAACAAAGCTAAACTCTCAAGTACGTCTTCGTCGTCATGGAAGGTAATCGTCTCCCCTTTCTTCGCCATGATTACCTTTTCCAAGTATTCTTGCAGCCTCATGCACTGTCCTCTCTCCTATTTTATCGCCAAGGACGCGCTTAATTTTTTCCGGTTCCATGACCACGTCAGCTAGGCTACGGATACCTTCATTCCAGAGCTGTCTAGCCCTTTTTCTTCCTATACCGGGAATCTGGACAAGTTCCACGAGTTCCTCTTTGACTCCGTCCTTCACTCTCATGTTCAGCTTCCTCAGCGATTCCTCATGTGCTTCCTCCTTCATCACCTGCGCTATCATGTATCCGCTATATGTCAACCAGTCCATTGACTCCACCATGTTCCTCAAGTCACCCGATCCTATGCCATATCTAGACAGAATAGTATCTTCATCCACCTCCTCTATCCAGTCATGAATGATGAAGGCTATCTTCATTGCTGAGAGATAAAGCGACATTTCTAGTTCATCGAAAGGTTCATCGATGAACATCTTGCAGTCCACGTCGTAGAGTAGGGACTCGTCCATGTTCGACGTGCCTACTATGGGCGCGTCTGGAGTGTAAGCTAACATGTGGAGGTAAGCCAAGTCGCATGAGGTAGGCTTCCCCTTTAGCGAGTCCTTTACCGTGACCGCCGTGAAAGGGTTTACATATATGTCTGCAACCTTCTTTCCAAATTGGGTTAGATGAACAGTCTCGTCTTCGGTTATGAACTCGTGGTCCTTAAGCCATTCAACTCCCTTATCGAAGTGGGAATCTATCATCTCGTCGCTTAGAAGGGTCTCCTCTACGTAAGTCCTCAGCGCGTTCCTAGTCATCTCACCGTCAGCTGAGAGCGTGCCGAGGAGAAAGGAATAGAATGCGTTTTCCGCACCCAACTTGGACTCTATTGGTTCTACATCTGAGGTAAGGTACTTCTCGAAGATCCTTTCGAAGTTCCTCTTATCTCTTAGGACTATGATTGACTCACCCTCAGAGTCGAAGCCAGGCCTCCCTGCCCTTCCGCTCATCTGTTTATATTCCATGACGGGTATCTCCTCCCTGAAGCCCGTCACTTTCCTGTTGTATCTGAACACGTCGCCTACTATCACAGTTCTAGCAGGTAAGTTCACCCCAGCTGCCAATGTGGGAGTGGCAACTATCACCTTTATTTTCCTTTCCTTGAATCCCCTCTCTATGATCTCCCTCAGTCCCCTCGAAAGCCCGGCGTGATGATACGCTACTCCCCTTTTCACTAAGAGGGAGAGGCTTTCCCTCTCGGTCGCACCAGCGTCCTCCACTTCCTCTATCTCCTTGGAGAGCTCGAGGAGCTCCTGGGACTCCTTGAACTTAGTTGACAATGACTTAGCAGTCCCTTCAACGTACCTTCTTGAGTTCCTGAAGATTAGGACTTGTCCTCCCCTGGAGATGCTATCCAGAGTGTAAGCCTCTATTGGGTCGTCCCCTTTGACCCTCTTGGTAGTCCCGTCCTTGAAGGTGACTAGATAGCCCTTTCCCGAGGGATACATGACTCCTTCGACAAGCTTCACTGGCCTCCAAGGCGTGCTCACGTACTCTGCGTGAAGCCATCTCGATATCTCCTGATAGTTTGATATCGTTGCGCTGAGGGCTAAGACTCCCCTCCTCTTTGCCCTGACTGCGACGCTCTCTACAACCGGACCCCTTGACGGGTCGTTCAGGTAGTGTAGCTCATCTAGGATGAAGTAGTTTGCCTCCTCGAGCCATCCCGGTCTATGCCTCCAAAGTGAGTCCAGTTTCTCATACGTCGTCACTATGATGTCATATTTCTTCAAGTAATTGTCCTCGCTGTCATACTCTCCTGAGGTCATCCCGACTTTGAAACCTAATGGCTCCCATTCCTTGAAGGTGGAGTACTTCTCCGTCGTAAGCGCCCTCAGCGGAGTGACGTAAACTACCTTTCCTCCTTCTCTCTTGAGGTGGCTTATAGCTCCCAGCTCCGCTATTAACGTCTTTCCTGAAGCAGTAGGCGACGCAATGACGAGCCTCTTTCCTTCAAGGAGGCCCTTTCTTATGGCCTCTGTCTGAGGAGGGTTAAGCCTCACAATCCCCCTGTTCTTGAGTATCGTCTTAGCCTCGGGGAGTTGAAGTTGTTCTATATCAAGAAAACTGTACTCCATGAAATCATGTTAACTTCTCACGGTTCAGCTTAAAAGCACTCCGGCTCATATTAATTCTGAACTTTTAAATGGGATTTTAAAGGCTTCAAGCTTTACGATCTCCCTCTCCCACAACAATTCTTATAAATCTATAAAAAGTATGGCTAAGGTTCAGCGTAGGAAGGTTTATGTAGGCAAATCCCGTATAACTTAAGATAGCCATGGAAGAGATCCGCAAATTGAATGAAACAACTTACCTTATAGATGTCACGGCAACTGTGACTGTCTCTTTTAAACTTGAAGATTCATTTATAAATGAGATAGACAAGGTCGCGAAGAGCCTCAATTACGCTAATCGAAGCGACCTTATAAGGGACGCAATAGAAACTTATCTTAGGTATCTGAAGCAGAATGACAGGTCAGTCAATACTTGATTTACTCCTCTTCGCAATAGGTCTGATAGCTTCCTTTGTTGTTAGTGGTAACAATAATGCGACTTCCTTGGGAGTCTTGTTTGCTACCAATGCAGCAAAGAGGAAGAATTCCTACATTATTAACACCGTAGCCATGTTTCTGGGCGCTTCATTAGGAAGCTTCACGATGTACGGGAGCATTCTCTCGATAGTCCAAGGAGAGAAGGAATACGTTGAGGCGTCAGTTTTCTCGGTCCTCTTCTCTTCGGTTTTCTCGTTTTATTACTTGAATAAGATTGGAGTGCCTTCCTCTTTGAGCCAGATGATCTACCCTTCTTTAGCCACGCTGGTCTTAATCTCAAACGGAGAAATTCTGTTCAACTGGTTCAAGTTCTGGTTCACAGTCTCCTCTTGGATTGTCTCCCCGGTGATAGCGATAGTTACTTCTTTGCTAATGTATAGACTCATGAAGTCTAGGGTGAGGAGGGAGAGGAACTTGAGCAGACAGATGAAGGTTTATCGCTACATGATCATGGCGTCTTCAGCGTTCACCTCCTTCGTAGTCGGAGCCAACGCAGTAGGAATAATTATTTCCGCAGGTTTACTTTCTGCACCCTTGGTGATCGTGGTCTCCTCTTACTCCTTCGCTGCCTCCCTTGGGATATTCTTCGCTAAGAAGACAGCGATCACTGTAGGTTTCAGGCTCACTAAGTTAGGTTACGTAGGGGCATCTTCATCAATTATAGGGAGCAACATAGTGAACCAAGTCTTCACTGTGCTTGGCATACCTATTTCGATAACTCAAACTATATTGGGAGGAATAATAGGCCTGAGCCTTAGGGCTATGACCAAGGACGTCGTGAAGCAGATAAGGCAAGTAGCTAAAGGATGGGTCACCTCTCCCTTCTTGTCTATAATAGTTTCCCTTGCCTCTTACGGGATAGTGAAGAGCGTCCTTGGAATTTAGTCTACTTCAGCATCTAGGCAGAGAAACCTAGACGAACGCTTCAGCTTTGATTTGTATAAGTAAAATAGACGAAAATAAGAAGAACATATTTTTCCTCCACTGTTTTTAACTTTTTTGACAACACATTCTTTGTGGACTTGTT
>DAHF01000050.1:25677-25889 GCA_002495845.1 Sulfolobus sp. UBA167 | reverse complement strand
ATTGTATCATTGTCGCTCTTCCCTGTATCTTGTATATATTTATTCATATACTCGGTGAAATATCCCATTATCATGTCCATTAATACGTTGTCATTATCTTTTCCGTCGTCCTTCAGACCCTTGCCGTCTGTCCCTTCTGTCATGTTTCTAAGATAGAGTTTGCTATATTTTAAAAGTAGAGGAAATGCCTGAGATAGTTAGGTTCTCCTACT
>DAHF01000050.1:13859-25645 GCA_002495845.1 Sulfolobus sp. UBA167 | reverse complement strand
GGGTTAAGGGGGCGAAAGTCCCCTTCCATCAGGGATGATTAGACCTTAGAATAGTTTTATAGTAAACAGAAATAATATCTAGACAAAGGCTGAAAGAGCTAGCCAGTACAGGATTGGAGAACTACATTATGGAGAGCGAACCCTCCGTAACGACATGGGGCATCACAGAATGGTTCCATCGATGGAACCTTCGCTGTGAGTGAAGGGAGATCGAGGTTGCCCTCAGAAGCGGGAAATCTCTATTGTGAGATAGAGATGCCACGTCCGTGAGGGCGGGGTAGTTCACCAAAATAGTTATAGTCTCCATTAATTTACTTTTACTAACTTCCTCCATTCCTTGATGGCGAGGGTTTCCCTCATCGATTCAGCCTTATACATCTCATCTGAGGGTAGCGGAGAGACTCATATATACCTTCTATTAAGGTTCAAGGTTGCAACAACATCAAGATCGTTCTAATAATCACTAGTACACGAAAAATATCCATGCCTTGCTTCCCTCGTCTTTTGACCGCAACTAGAGTACGAGATGATACTTAAATTCAAGGAAGAGAATGAGGTATACATATCATACTAAAATGATTTTATATAAAGGATTTATGGTATAAAATATTTAAACATAGAATCTGTTTTTTTTAAAAAAATAAATAAAAATAAGCTAACAGTAACTATAAATGAGTTAAACATGATATTAGATCAGTTCGGAAGAATAAAGGAAACTAAAGGAATAAATGAAAAGACAATAGAGTACCTAATTCTAGTTAACCAGCTCACTGGACCGATATTGAAATGCGGTAATTTCATTTGCTAGTGGTGATAAAAATAAATAAGGAAGATATTATAAATTTTTTTAATAAAAGAATTACAATAGTGATTCTACCTACAGAACAATGTAACTTTAGATGTATATATTGTTACGAAAAATTTGAGAATAATAAAATAAATAGAAAAGTAATTGATTCTCTTAAAAATTTTTTAGAAAAGAGAATGATAGATCTAGATAGTTTAAGGGTAATATGGTTCGGAGGAGAGCCACTATTGGCTTACAATACTGTACTAGAGATCATGGAATATATTAATTCAAAAACTATAGAAGGAGTTTCTAAAATAGAAGGATTTATGGTAACCAATGGATATCTACTAAATCTAGATAAGGCCAAAAAGCTTGCAGAACTTCATGTAAACGAATTTCAGATTACCTTAGATGGCGATGAGGACATTCACGATAAAAGAAGAATCAATATAGGTAAAAGGTGCACATTCAATGTGATATGGAACAACATCAAATCTCTTCTCAATTCCAATATTCCTTTAAAGATATATCTACGAATCCATCTATCCTCTGATAACATAGAATCTGTAAAATCGCTATTAAACAGAATAAAAAGAGAAATAGAATTACCTAGTAATCTAATAATCTCTTTCGCTAGATTAGGGAAATATGGCAGTGATTACGATAAATATTTAAATACAATGAATAATAACTCTATTTTAAAAGAATTAGTAAATTATGCCAATAATCTTGGTTTAAAGATAGGATATCCAGATCTCAAAACTTCTTTATGTTATGCGTCCTTACCAACGTCCTTCGTTATAAGATCTAACGGGAAGTTAAGTAAATGCACGTTACTGCTTAGAGACGAAATTAACACGGTAGGAGAACTAAAAGAAGATGGTAGTTTAAATTTGTATCAAGATAAAATAAGATGGTGGTCTAGAGGATTTTTTAGTGGTATTTCTAATGAATTAATATATGCCCAGCCCAACCTTCAGAGTTCTTCTATAATCTCAAAGTTTTTGGTGACTCAAAAGAATGAAGTTCACTGATCCACTTAAGATCGCTGGAACCAGGAAGATTGTTATATCAGAAGTCCTCTATCAAGAGAGTCCTCTTTTTGAAGCCATACTAATGTTTATATATTATATATCTAAAAATATATTATTTGTAGGACTATTAATCTCCTTGATGTCCACGATAACATTAACAATGCCTATTAAAGGTGTTTTATTCGATAAATACAACCCAAATTCCGTAGCTAAGATCTCGAAGTTGCTCGCAAACGGATGCTATCTCCTTGTAGCGATATTATCATTCCTCTACACTTTGCCCTATTCCATTTATTTTATCATTATATTTCTATTCATTGGCTTAAACATAGAATCGTTAGCAGGTTTTGTATTAGGAGAGTGGATCAAGGAAAATGTAAAAGATGAAGACACTAATATTGTATTCTCATTTAGCTTTACATTAACTACAATAATAGGAGCAATAGTTATGTTATTAGTGGGCATTCTAGCTGAGATCTACGGTTTGATAGTAGTTCAGATATATATTACTATTTATGTTATTTTACAATATATTAGATTCCTAATTATATCAAGTATAAAAATAAACAGAAATAAGGTTAGAACCAACAAGATATACTTTAGGACTGGAATAAAAGACATTAAGTTACTCCTACTGACATTTTCCGCAGTGATATTTTATTTCATCGCTTCAGGAACTTCGGTGATCATCGTAAACATTATAGACAAAATAGGAAATTTCTTCGAGGTCTATGGCATTTATAGCTCTTTATCTTATTTCATAGCCTCTTTCGGAGGGTACCTTGCTTCTTTGACTTTCACTAAAAAGATTTCGCATCTCTTTCTCTTTCCTTTGATCTACTCAGGGGTAAGCTTTCTCTTACTTTACTTCCCTTCGACGTTCTCTGTATGGATTTTTACGTTAGTTTCCTCACTTTCGATGGCAATATTTTCCTTAAATTACTATTCTCTTTTGAATATCATTGTAAGCCAGGAACAATATGGAATACAGACGGGCTTTAGTAATGCCATGCAGAGTATTGGGAGCTTAGTGTCTCCATTAATATTCTCTTCCGTAATAGAGTTATTTTCTCTATCTGGTATAATAATTATAGTAGCCTTCTTTGTATTGATTTGTTTAGTAATATTAGCAATATTTAGTAAAGTTTAGCCTTTNNCAATATTTAGTAAAGTTTAACCTTACTTTATAACTAATTATTATTTCTTTTATAATATGATTTAAATAAAACATTAATATTTTTTGTCTTTCCTTACAGTTTCATGCTCGTAACTTTCAGAACTTATTAATACGAATGCATTTTACTATTCCAAGTTAAATTGTCATTACTAATTTATATATTAAAAGAGTAAAATAAATTTAATTAATATAAATTATAATATTAGAGAAGATATTTATTAAATGAACTATAAACTATAAGTCTAATTGAAATTAACTCGTACTAAGTCGATATAAAATAATATTCAAGTGGATAACTAACTCCCTCATCGCATAACGATGGTTTCCCTCCTCGATCCGCGGTTACGTCTCTCATTAAAGGTTCAGTTGAGAGGGTTAGATAACTCCTCACAGTAAGGTCAGCTAAAGCGACGACATAGCGGTAGTTCTCATGATTGCAAGCATACCTAAACTATCAACGTGATATCTCCACCTTTTCTGACTGTAGCTAGTAAACTCAATGTGAATTAGAGTGTATAACCTGCTACATACTTAAAGTAAGATCATTGCAAATGTTTCCATTTCTCCCCTGGTTCTTACAAAAAACGGCTTAAGGAATAGTTACAGACCTGAGCACTTCACATCATTCATTTCCTTCATAAGGGGGTCTGCGAGGAAGTACTTCCCTTTTCCCTCCAAAACGAGGAAAGAGTAATCCAGCAGATTCTGAAGTATAGTATGAACTGTACCGTCGTTTACTTCCCTACCCTCAAGTGCCTCAAGAGCGTTCTTGATGTCCTTCCATGAGCATCCAGACTTACAGGTCTCCAATACTCTGAGATACCTTTCCTTGGATCCCAACCTTCCTCCCTCAACCAGAAAGTCACATAGCTCTTTAGATAACAATTTCCTAGCATACATTCTAGTGTTCTCCATAGCTTGTCCGTCCCCTTCCTTTACGGATAAGTATCCATAGTAAGTTAGCCAGCCAGGGCTGCCTCCTAGCCCTTCATAAACCTCCTCGCCTCTCCTGAAATTGATTCCGTGTTCCTCGAATCCCTTTTCAAGGAACTTGATTGACGTTTCCTTATCGAAAGTATTAACGTTGACCTCTACATATGCCCTACCATAAAGGGGAGAATTCTCTTTTTCTAGCTTCAGGAATTTAGTCTTCACCCTCACCTCGGATCCCGTTACAATGAAGTTCACGTTCCTCAGGTTATCGAAAGCGTAAGCTATGGAGGGGAGGATGTCGTACCCTTTTAGTTTCATCAACTCTTGCGCCTCATCTATGACCATAGTCACATTCCTACCGTTTTCATTAGCCCAGTCGTTTAACGAGGAAAGCACGTCTGATAACTCTGTCCTTTCCTTTCCCCAGCTGAAGCTTAATGATATTCCCGCTACGCTCACTCCCTTTACAGCTTTGAAGTGATCTAAAACTCCTTTCCATTTTTTAGTTATGGAGTTGACTTCCCTTTCCAACACGCCTAGAAAGTCCTTGTATACTATGTATTCCCTATTTTCAAACCTTCTCATGTCCAGGAAGATATGGACGGCCTTGACTTCGTTGAGGACTGATTTAACTAGAGACGTCTTACCAGTCCTCCTCAAGCCCGATACTACTATAAGTGGAGAGTCCAGGGATCTCTTGAGTAGCTCTACCTCCTTTTCCCTGTCAAATATATCTTTCAATTTTTCCTTAGGTCTAGGATCGAACAACATTTTACTTACCCCCTCCTAAGTTACTTACCCCCTCCTAAGTTATAAGTTTAGACTACTGCAGAACTTTTGATGTAACTGTTAAAGATTTATAACAGTTTAGAATAAAATGAAAAATATGAACAGACATTAAGATAAGTTATCGACACGACTGTTTAGATGGATAGATATATCGTGCCAAACGATTAGATATGAACCACCTCCTCACGACATCCTCACCTCGCAATGAGGATTTCCTGCTTCCCTGAACGACATAGACCTTCACCCACGAGGTTCCATTGAACCGTTCTGTGATGCACCGTGTCGTTACGGAGGGTTAGCTCTCCAAAGCGTAGTTCCCCTAATCCCAGTACAAACTAAGCTCTTTCAGTCTTGATCTAGATATTATTTCTGTTTAGTATAAAAACTCTTCTAGGGCTATCCATTCCCTACGGAAGGGGATTCACCCCCTTAATTCCCGTTAGGTTAAATCAAAAATACATTAGACAATCTCGTAATATCTCTTTTCATCCCTAGCAAGAATTATGAGAGTCAATAACGATATAGATATTTATGTAGCTCTTTGCGATGGTCTTTAAACCCAGAGCTGAATCTAGCTCTTCTATTTTCATCAGAGCTAATGAAGAAAGTCTTCGTTTCTTCTTTCATGTAGTTCATTTTCATCACTATTTTTCCGGAAGGAGAAGAAATCATTGAACCTCCCCAGAAGTATTCTTCTTCGCCTTGGCCTGTCATGTTGACGAAAACTGTCCACACTGAGTTCATTAGCGAATGAGCTATTATCAATGACGTCCAGCTATCTCTAACATCAGTCATGGAAATCCTAAAAGGAGATGCAGATATCACAAATACAATATCTGCTCCTTTTCTAGCAAGAAGCTCTACTGGTTCAGGATGCCAAGCGTCTTCACAAACTATTGTGCCCATAACCTTTCCTTTATATTTGAACGTCCTCAGACTCTTTGTATCTCCTTCTTGGAAATATCTCTTTTCGTCAAATAGGTCGTAATTAGCGAGATATAATTTATCTATAAATAGGGGTTCCTTTCCTTTTCTAAGGACTACGGCAGAGTTTCTCAATATACCGTTTCTCACCTCTCTCGGGATTCCTGCGATTGCACATTTATCTGTCTCGTCTACTGCCACTATGAGCTTCTCTAAAGCTGAGTTCACCTTGTAAGTGATATTAAAGAAATAATCTCTTGTTGTATACCCGGTTAGAGAAAGTTCTGGAAAGATTATACAATCGGCGGTGCTTTTTCTTATGATCGATAGATGTTTCTCTAAGTTCTCCTCTACGTTCCCTGGCTTTGCGTGAATCTGAGCTAGCTCTACGTTTATGCCCATACCCTTGGATACCTCCAATCTGAACCTACAGTTCTTCCGGATATTTTAAATATTTCAGGCATTTTTCTTTTATGTTCGTTGCTCTTCACTAACCTGATCACTTTCTCCACCTTCTCTATTGGCATCTTTACTTTCTCAGCCACATCTTGTGGTTCCATAAATTTTTCAAAGAGGAAATAAAGAATTTTATCTATGTCTTCATAGCTAATTCCTAGTTCTCCCTCCGCCGTTTGTCCCTCCCATAAGGCTGGAGAACTAGGTTTCTCCACGATGTTCTTAGGTATTCCCAAGTGGAGAGCGAGCTTCTTTACCTGAGTCTTATACAGATCTCCTATGGGCAATACGTCTACCCCGCCATCACCGTATTTGGTAAAATAGCCTAACAGAATTTCGCTCTTATCTCCAGTTCCTATCACCAAGTAATCAAGTTTCTGTGCATACGCATAAAGTAGGGTCATCCTCACTCTAGCCTTTATGTTTCCAACTAATACTTTGTCATTGCTATCTACCTTAGAAGAAAAGGATTTCACCAAGTCGTCGATTATAATCTCTGAGTAAGGAACTTCTACGCTTCCTAGCAAGTTGTATGAATCTTCTATATCTTGCTTCGGAGTACTTTCTGAAGGCATTAGAAGAACGTAAACGTTCTTCGTAGCTTGTGCTAACAATTTTAGAACCACTGAGGAGTCTATTCCTCCGCTTAAGCCTATGACACCTCCTTTTTTCCCGGAAGCTTCTATGTACTCCGCAAGTCTAGTCCTCAAGTAATTTGAGATGAAATCCCAGTCCATTTCCAACTCCTGCATTATCATGATATGTTAGAAGCAGACATATTAATAGAGGTTAAATTCAACTTATATTCGCTCATATAATAAGAGGAATAAACTTGAACCGTTATGCATGAACCGTTTATCTCCAAGTTGTGCTGGTCCGTGTATGCCTCAATTGTAAGATTTGATCCAGGTCTAATTGAATGGTCAGGTGTATAGTTCCAAACCATGTTGAGGTGATCTGGAACCGAGACTCTAACTAGCGTTATGTTAGTAGAAGACTTTCCTACGTTCTCTACTGTTATGTTTAAAGAATATATTGGATTATTTTTATTATCTAGATTGACAGAAACTATTTTAAGTGGGTCTTGTGCAACATATTGGCTATGTGCAAGAGCTCCAAGACTTCCAGCAACGGTGAATAATAACAGGAAAATCGTACCTATCTCCTTTTTAGGAATTCTTATCTTAGGAAGGTTAGTTTGCATTGTGCTGAAGTCGTATAGTCTAAAAACTGAAAGGAACATGAGCATAGGCCATATCATGAAATATTCTGTTAAAGTTCTCCACGAGAACCACATTATGAGCATGGGATAAATCCACAACGTCTCTCTTAGGCTTTTAAAAGCCTTATAATACAGATAAAGGGAAAATAGACCTATCGCTATCATCATTATTGTGAAGTACCACGGTTCGACCTCTAAGACACCTGTGAAGTTCAAAAGCGTCATTCCAGTGAACCCTACTGGAATGGTGTTCATGTCCGTAGTGAAAATATGAAGGAAGGACTCTGGACTCCAAAGTATAAAGGGGAGAAAGATTGTGGCTAAAGATCCTAGAAACCACTTCACGTTAGTGAGGAAAGTTTCTCCCGATGTCTTGTACTTGTATAGAAGGAGGAAAGGGGTAATAAGCCATGAGATCTGGTTAAACGAGTCCGCTAGAGCTAAGGCTATTCCGCTTTTCTTGCCGTCGTATAAGTAGCTTATTGCCAGAAATGTTCCCCAGACTGAGGCAGATACCCCACTAAATCCTGGGATCTCTACGTCTGCTATTATGAACAGGAATATCACTGGAAGCGTAGCTATGGGATCTTCCCTTTTCAAGCCTGCTCTAAAAATGAGAAAGACTAGTGCATCCTGGAAGAGGATGTTAACTACGTTTGTGTAATACAAAGGTAACTTTGTGAGTAGGAGCAGTAGAGCCATTGGCAAATAAATTAAAAACGCGAGTGGAGGATAAACGAAGGTGTGGACTACAGTACCGTAAATCGTATAAGTTGGTTCGACGTTCGTGGGAGAGTAGAAACCTGAGTAAGGGTTTTCTCCTTTTAAAAAGTAGGAAACAGCCTCCATTATGTACTCTTGGTCGTCCGTTCCATAGTTATGGATTAGTCCTATGGAGATCAACGTATAAATTACAATTGAAATATAAAATATCACTTTATCGATTGAACCTATTTTTCTCGTTGACGATAGAAGGTTCGGGCTGAGGCTAAACATGAAAATCGCTATAACTCCAAAGAAAGAAATTGAAATCAATCCCGCTTCTACTGGGTTATTAAGTATATTGAGCTTGAAGTTGAGAATGAAAAGCGAAGATAGTATTACTGTGCCAACGAGTATGTAAACTACGCTTCGCCTCAGCATCATCAATCAAAATAATAGGGAGACATAGTTTTAAGCATTATCCGAGTTATAGAGAGTTTTTATTTTATAAAAAACATATATCCAATTTTCCCAAGTTAATCTACCAGAAATAAAGTTTTGTTGGCTAGGATGATAAGAAGCTACTACGCTAAGTCCATTTGAACTGTAAACTGCCATATGACTAAACTTTCCATCTATTCCGAGGATTTTTGTTACTGCGTCAAAAGCTATTCTTCCCAAGGCAAGTATGACCTTTAGCCTAGGTAAGGACTGAATCTCTTTTTTAAGGAAATATGAGCAAGATTCAATTTCTTTTTCGTTTGGCTTATTCTTTGGAGGGGCACATTTGACTGCGTTTGTCAGATACACCCCTTTTAATTCTACTGGATCGTATTTGCTTTCGCTTTTCGGAGATGAGCTAAGCCCTATCTCATATAGAGCTGTATAAACTCTTTCTCCAGACATGTCCCCTGTGAATACTCTTCCAGTTCTGTTTCCCCCATGAGCTGCAGGAGCTAAGCCTACTATCAAGAGCCATGCGTTAGGATCTCCGAAACCTGGTAAGGGCTTTCCCCAGTACTCATAATTTCTATATTTTGGTTTTCTCTCTATTGCAACCTTTCTTATATAGTCAATCAGTCTGGAGCATCGATTGCAAGTTAATATTTCTTCATCTAGGTCTCTAATCACAATTTATTTTTATATCGACTTTTATTTAAGCATCTCTGTATTTTCGTTAGTAGGGATAAGGTTTTTCTACTATGCAGTGCTATTAAGGTTTAAAGAAGGTTTGATTAAAGTGAAGATATTGCAAGTACTTTCTAACGAGAACGAACCGGAGGTATCTTGTTCCCTACTAGACAAGGAAGGACAACAGAAGGAAATTCTTCATATAGAGTTACAGGACAACGGTCTCCATATTTACAAGAGAACCATGGAGGACGAAGACCACTACATTCTCCCTCCTATACCAGAAATAGATACCTTGATAAAAGAGATAATAGAAGAGGTAGCTGATGAACTAAGCGTAGAAACGATAATTTACAAGTTCGGTCAGGATAACGAGACTGAAGATCTAATTCTCTCCAGTATATGGCATGACCTAGAGAAGCTGGCCTTAGCGGCTTCAAAACACGCTGCTGTGTCATCCGAAGTTGAAACGAAGGTCGTTATAGGGATAGTCAAGTTTTCCAATTTCATTCAAGCCGCTACGATATTAAGGAAAGAGGATTCTTTCCCTTTAATGCAGATCTTCGCTGACTTTTCGACGGAACCCCATTCAATTAAGTTGTATAACGAGATGGGTCAATTGATAGAGAACAGAAAGGAGAAGGTAGAAGACTTCGAAGAGTACGTTAAGTCCTTGGTTAACGAGGAGGACTTCGTGGTCATCTATAGGGAGTCCATAGGCCGCTCTCCATCGCCTATAGAAGTTAAGTACTCTAACGGTGCTACGCTTTTCGTTGGAGTGATCTTCAAGTACATTATAGGCTTCAACCCTGACAATGCCTCAATGCCGAAAATCAAGAACAAGAGAAGACTTTCCACTGTTATAAGGGGAACTACATATGTCGATAGGCTCTCGGAGAACAGCGGAGTTGATGTAGTTATAGGGAACCCGGTGACGTTGGATAAGCTCGACACAGAGACCCAGAAAATCAAGAAGAGAATACGCAGAACCCTTCTTAAGCTAGGCGTGTCGGATCCCGAGATAGACTACTTCGGGGCAGATCAGACCGTGCTCAGAGAGATAAAGGAGAGCAATCCATGGATGCTCTTAGTTCCAGTTGGCTTTCTGATCCTAGGTTCTACCAAAAAGGAATTCGAAGACTTTGCTTCGAGAATAGTGATGGGCCCTACTCCTGATGGTATGGAAATCCTAGACGAGGAGATAAAGAAGAACCTTTCTAATATGTTCGTCGGGTATCTAGCAAGCCTTGAAGAGGCTTTAATCCTCTACAGCGATATAGACGAAGAGGTGTCGAAAGATGAATGAGGCATACATGTATGTAATGTCATTGAAGTTGGACAATTCTTGGTGGTCCAAGTCAAAGGATGAACGTGCATCCCTCATTGATGCGCTGGAAGAAACAGAAAAGAATTTGAAGAAAAGTCTGATCTCTATAAAGAGATTTGTCTCAATGAGATGGAAATCCGATTTGCTTTACTGGCTGAGCTCGGGAGATACTAGCTCACTGAACGACGCTAAGTTTTCCCTCATTTCCTCACTGAGGGGCAACGCATTTGAGAACTACTCCATGATATCAGTGTTCAGGCCTTCTCCATATGAGATGGGAAAGGACATGGACGTGAGGAAAATACTGGACTTGCCACAGCTCAAGTACTTCGTCGCATACCCTATGAAGAAGTCTCCTGAATGGTATTTATTGAATTTCGAAGAGAGGAAGGATATCATGATGGAGCACATAAAGATGGCTAAGACTCACCCTAAAAATGAAGGTATAAGGTCTTATACTACTTACTCTTTTGGAATCCAAGACGATGAGTTCGTGGTACTGTATGAGATGCCTTCACTCTCAGACTGGACTGTCGTGGTAGAGAAGTTGAGGGAAGCTAAGGCTAGGAAGTGGATCATAAACGAGGAGCCAATACTTGTAGGTGAAAGCGCGGAGCTTAAGACATTTTTCTTGAAATGAGCTATCTGTCCTCACGGAGTTTCTCTAACGGTGCAAGATGAAGTATATTCCTATTATAGTCTTTGCGTCCACTATCTCTTTCCTCTTTATCATGGAGAGAGCTTCCTCAACTTTGACTCTGATAGGCTCTATAATCTCATACGGTTCTGGTTTCGCACCCACATATTTCAATCCTTGAGCTAGAAAGAGGTGCATTTCCTCATTAGTTATCCCCGGGGAAGGATAGAAGCTGAGCACCTCCTCCATGTTTTCCGCCTGGTATCCTATTTCCTCTTCTAGTTCTCTCCTTGCAGTGGTCTCTACGTCTTCTCCCTCCTCTACGCTTCCTGCAGGTATTTCATAGATGTACTTTCCGATCACTGGTCTGTACTGTCTGATCAGAATGACCTCGTCATTCGAGATCATAGGTAGCATTGCGACAGAACCTCTGTGCTTTACGATCTCAAGCTCTCTCTCTACTCCATTTGGTAACGTAACTTTCTCGACCTCTAGGTCGAACTTTCTTCCGTGATATATTTTCATTTTTATCTTACGATAGATTACCCTTGGTACACTTTATTATCTTAGTGTCTATGGCAATCACTGGTAAGGAAATTCTTTAAAAGACGAACAAAGATGACTAAAACATTTGCAGAAGACTTCTGATTGATTTACATTAGCT
>DAHF01000050.1:0-13811 GCA_002495845.1 Sulfolobus sp. UBA167 | reverse complement strand
TTTTTACTTACTAAATTTCTATATATCTTCTTATGTATCCGCCATTATTTGTTAAAATCTCCAAGATATTTTCACCCTTTCTAGGGATAGCCCCAATATCAATCGTTAGCCTCTGTGAGGTTATCCTTGCTGGAGAAAAGGTCCTAACATCCTCTCCATTTAGCCTTACCTCAAGTATTTCACCTTTATACTCTGGGTTTTCCAGAATAACTTTCATATGATTACTCTTGTTCTGATAGAACTTTTAAGTGATAAGCCTTATTTATATTAAATGTTATCGATAGCACTGCTTGTCTTTCTCTTTGCCATCTCTTTTCTGTTCAACGCAACTCCATTCTTCGGAGGACCTTACACACTAATAGCCGCAACTGTACTCCTTCAAAGCGGAGTTAACCCTTTGTCTTTCCTTCTAGTATGCATCTTCACTGGGCTCGGTGCATCGCTTTCGAAATCAGTAATGTATTTTATAGGGTTATCTGCCAAAAAACCTTTGCAGAAAAACAGAAACGTATTGTTCATCAAACGTATAGGTGTGAACAGAGGATTTTCAGTTACCTTATTCATAGCTTCAGTAATGCCATTTCTTCCTATGGACGACTTCCTTTATTTAGCAGGAGGCGCTGCAAAGCTTAACGTCCTTTCTATGCTTGAGATTAGTATAATAGCTAAGATAATTAAAAGTTCGATTGAAATAGGGACGGAAATACTTGGGCTTAAAGGAATTTCTGAGTTGACAAACGTGAATCCAGTAGAAATAGGTATAATCTCCATCGTAGCCTTCTCTGTCTTAGGTTATATTATTTTTAAAATAGACTGGGAAAAGACATACGAAGAAGCTATGAAGCATGTAAGGCAGCTAACACAACGTTAAAACGTTTTTGAATCCTTGAGTTTACATGCGCTTAACAAGCATATAGTAAGTATCTTCCATACAAAGGCTTTTATGGAACTGGTAAGAAAAAGTCATGATATCTTATATGTGTCTATTCTGCGATATTGTGGAACATAGACAAGGAGCATTCATCGTCTATCAAGATAATTACGTTACAGCCTTCCTTGACAAATACCCTATAAGCCCTGGGCATACTTTGGTAGTTCCAAACATTCATTCTGAAAACTTTCTGGAGATGGACAAAGACGTCGTAGGGAAAGCATGTTCAGACCTTAAGTTAGTGGCAAAAGCTGTTAAAATTGCTTTGAAGGCTGATGGGATAAGGCTTGTGTCCAACATAGGAGAAAGCGCAGGCCAAGTTATATTCCACACACATTTTCACATCATGCCTACATGGTCTGAAGATCCTGAATTTTCCTCCTTCATCCCGAGAAAAGAGCAAGCGGAAGATTATTATAGATCGATGCAAAAGATTATTACTGATACAATTAAATCTATATTGTCAAAAAGTGAAACTGATGGTGAAGTAAATGGGTATTCGTGAGGAGCTCGAAAAACTGTTTGGAGATGATTTCCGTGACGACCTTGCGAGTAGGCTTTCTCATTCATCTGACATGGGCTTCGTACCTGAATTGGTGTGGAGCGGAATCAAACTTAACATAGTCCCAGACTACGTAGTTTATCCTAAAAGTGTAGAAGAAGTAAGCGAGTTAGTGAAGTTAGCTATTAAATATAGCGTACCTATAACACCTTACGGCAGGGGCACAAACAGATACGGCAACGGCGTACCTGCAGACGGAGGGATACTAATAGACTTCTCCAAGATGCAGAACGTGACTATAAACGAGAACGACAGGACGGCAATAGCAGATCCGGGTGCGACGTGGAAGATAATTGATATTTACGCACAACAGAAAGGGTTACAGTTGAGAACTTTCCCTTCTAGTTATGATTCGACTGTAGGAGGAGGAATAGCTAGCGACGCCTTAGGCGTTGGGTCGTACGAGTTCGGTTTCATTTCCGATAATGTAAGCTTCGTGGACATGATAAACACCAAGGGAGAGCTAGTCCATTTAGAGGGAAAGGACTTAGCCCTAGTTTGCGGGGCAGAAGGAATAACCGGAATTATAGTAAAGGCAGGAATCAAGCTGAAGCCTTCTTCTCCCAATGAAGCTATGGTCATTTCATATGATAACATAGATCAGACCGTTAATGCAATAGGCGAGTTCTACAGAGAGGTCGTTCCTGCATGGCACATTCAAGTCAGGGGTCCGGGGATTTCGTCTTACATTGCTGAGAAGTTTAAGGCAAAATTGGAGCCCGACAAGTGGAACATGGTTATACTTTATCCTTCTACTAGGTCTACATTAGTTGAGCCCAAGCTGTACAGAATAGCCCAATCTACGGGAGGGAGGATTTCAGAAGGAGAATGGACTGGTTGGTGGTCTTTCAATCACGGTGTAAATGCTGCCTTAAGAACTAAAGGAATGTTGGTACACCAGCACGGTTTAATCCACTACACAAAACTGAAGGAGCTCTTGGGAAGCATGGAGAAGCTTTTAGGCAAACTAGGTATGATAAGCCCTGACGGAGGATATGACGTAGACATAGACCTAGAGAAGAGAGAAGTGCTTCTAGTTAACGCCTTCACCGAAGTCAGCGTTAGTCCGATAGATAAGAAGGTGATCTATGACTTGGCGAAGAACACTCTCATGATGGACGAGTTCATCAAGGCTGGAGGCTCTCTGCTGTCTGTAGGAATTTTTGCCCATAAATATACTAAAAATAGACTGAGCGTAATGAGCAAGACTTTTTCCGACTACGGAGTAGACAGATATGAGTATATCTCCAAGTACAAGGATGAGACAGACCCAGAAGAGATAATGAATCCTGGGAAGGTATTAGACCCCAAGAAGAGGGCTAAGGAAGTGTTGGAAATACCTAAGAAACAGAACGAAGCGCTGAAGCTGAGGTTCGGCATAGGTCTGGCCAAAAAGCTCGCTCCAGGAGGGGAGGTAGACGGGTACAAGTTAGTCAGCAACTACTTAGGAGATTTCGCTGACTTCGGGCTGAAGTGCATCGACTGTGCAATGTGTGTAACAGTATGCCCGCAGTTCAAACTTATTCCACAAACGCCTTATGCACCCAAGGGTATGNNCCTCAGTATAGGCTTATCCCGGAGTGGCCTTACGCTCCAAAGGGCATGTTCGATATGGTGAAGGGAGCTATAGCTTACTATTACCTCAAGGGATCTATTGACATACCTGATAGCACAATAGCAGAAATATCAGGTTGCCACAAATGCGGTCTATGCGATGGCGTATGCCCAGCTAAAATACCTATCTCTACACTGCTCATAAAGTTGAACGCAGCCGTTGCGAAGAAGACCCCAGACGAGCCCCCTGTAGACTTACCCTTGTTGAACGATCCTTCCCTTTCTGAGGTTGTGGATAACAACAGTGAGAGCGTGTTGTTCGTAGGCAAGAACATAATAGCTAACCCAAGCGTTGCAACAGTTGCGTTGAAATTCTTGAAACTGCTCGGTCTAAAAGTGCGTTTAGTCGGGACTACAGGAGATAGCGGTTTCATGGACTACATAAGTGGGAACGGCTCCTTGTTGATGGACAAAATGAAGAAGAACTTTGACGTGTTCTCCAACGCTTTAGAGGTGATCACTTTAGCCCCTGAGGACTACAAGACTATGGCAGTGGCTTATAAGGACTACTCTAGCTTTGCTAAGACAGAAACAATCTTTGACGTAGTCCCATTCGACATGAGAGTTTTGAAGACCGTCAACATAGATGGGAAGAACGAAGAGGTAAACCTCCACGTCGCATGTTTCTCGGCAGATTACGCGGATGAGGTAATGAAGAGGCTGAGGGACAAGGGGTTCAAGGTGAAGAAGATAGAGGGCTGTTCCGGCGCAATACTTGAACGTAACCTAGGTAAAAGGGCAGATACAATGGCTAGGACGCTGGGAGAGAGATACGGCAAAATTGTGACGCTGTGCCCGCTTGCTGCAGCTAAGTTTAGGAGCGTGGGGATACAAGCTGAGACCTTAATTGAGTTCTTAGCTAAAAAATCTGGTCTAACAGTCGACGAGTACACTGTTACCTCGTTTAAATTAACAGATGAGGACAGGAAGCAACTCCAGAATTTCGTATCTGCATCAATTCTCTCATCCCTTATGGGGAGGGCTGACGTTATGGCTGAGACGTTGAGTTTCTCTTCATCAGGAATAGACGAGTACAAGAAGATAATTGAACCACTGATTAACGACGCAATAGACGAGATAGGTTCTTCCATAGCAATGAGGTTGACAGACATGATAACTAAATCCACGTCTGAGTCTAACATGAGCAAGGTCTCTGTGGCCGCGTCTTTCGTTAGAGCGTTGTCCGATACGATCTCCACCATTCAGATAGACCAAGTAATTCAACCGCTTCTCTCTACTCTGAGGTCGAAGACAACCGAAGAATTCGACGATAAGACAGTGATATCATCCATAGTGGCGCTATTAAGGCAGAACGAAACAAAAATAAAAGATATAGTTGCGCATAAGATAAATATTAGCTAACGTTATTTAACTTTACATGTTTAAATCACTCTTTTTTTAAAAAATCTTCTGCAATTCTTAAGTTCACGGATTTCTTTTTCAATATTAGAGGTACAAGGTATAATACTCTGATGTATTTCTCCCTTATCATTTAGCGATTCTTGTTACCATAAGGTTAAATCTAGAACTACCTTTAGTAGCTCCATGGCAACGATTTTCCTTGGAACTGCGGGAGTTCCCTTCTCGGCTAAGAAAGGAACAACAATTGATGGGGTGAGGGCTATAAAGGAAATGTCGCTTAACGCAATGGAAGTAGAGTTCGTTCAGGGGGTGAGAATGAAACGGGAGACAGCCGAGGAGACAGGTAGAATTGCAAAGGAGCTAGGAGTCAGGCTGTCAGTGCACGCACCTTACTTCATCAACTTATGTTCAAACGAGGAGGAGAAGGTCAAAGCGTCTAAACAGAGAATCCTTGACACGGCAGACAGAGCGGAAGCTATGGGAGCTGACGCGATAGCCATTCACGCCGCGTTCTATGGCAAAATGAAGCCTGAAGAGTGCTACCAGAAGGTTAAATCGGAAATGGGCGATGTCGTAGACCAAGCTAGGGAGAGCGGGATAGAGAAAGTCAAGTTCGGAATAGAGACCATGGCTAAGGAGACTGCGCTAGGGACACTGGACGAGGTCATAGGCATATCGAAGGAGGTAAAAGGCGTCATTCCTTATATAGACTGGGCACATACCTTTGCCAGACAAGGAGGCAAGATAGACTATAAGGAAATCATAGACAGGCTGAAAAGAGAGCTTAACATGACTCACATCAATTCCCACTTCGAGTCATTAAAGATGAGCAAGGGCAAGTATGTTGACGTTCACGTACCTATAGACTTTAACGCCCCTCCGTTCAAGCCATTAGCAGAAGTCTTAGTCAAGGAGGAAATATCGATCTCTTTGGTCTGTGAGAGCCCAGAATTGGAAAGGGATGCCTTAAAAATGAGAAATATACTAGAAGATTATGGCTACGTCATTAAGTAAGGTCTTGGTAGTATCGGACTACGATAGAACCCTAGCTCACGAGAAGAACGGCTTTTTCCTAGACGAGAGAGTCAAGAGGAGAGTAGAGAACTTCATAAAGGTTAATTTCTTTGCCGTAGTATCAGGGAGGGAGAGGAGGCTGATGGAACTGTTCGCTAAGGGATTCTCCCCTAGTGCGTGGGTGCTCGAGAACGGTGCCCTAATCTTCCTCGATGAAAAGGAGGTAGTTAACGCTCCTCCGTGCTGGTTCTCTCTTAGGGAGAAGGTATCCTCACTCCTTGAAGATATGGGCATACCTTACAGCTTAGGCAAGGTGATAGTGTACATTAACAACAGGGAGCTAACCCCCGAAGAGGTCTCTTCACTGAGCGGGATGTGTGACGTGGAATACAATAGAGGGGATGCCATGCTCTTACCTAAGGGAGTAAACAAGGCAAGCGGAATTTCGAAGTTGAGGGAATTGCTCCACTTTGACGGTCTGACGGTAGGAGTTGGAGACGGAGAGAACGACTTAAAGATGATGAGTGCAGTTGACATAAAGGTCGCGGTCAAGAACGCTGTACCCTGCATTAAGGACATAGCGGACATCGTCTTAAGTCGGGAGGACGGCGAGGGAGTCGTGGAGTTGTTGGACATGATAGAAAGAGGCGAGCTAAACGTTAAGAAAACCTAGTCTTCGTCCATCTCATCTATGACTTTCAGAGCTTCCCTCAGATCCCTCACTTTCCTGCATTTGAGATCGTCGTAAAAGTTGTCCCTGTCTAAAAGGATAGGAGTTAGAAAAGACCTCTTAGNNATCTTAGCACCGATGTAGTCTATTTCGTAGATGTCCCCTATATGTACTCCCCTTTTTCCTCCCACAGTGCTCATCGCATAGCTGAATATCTTAGGGTGTGGTTTCATGATGCCCAGCTCGTAAGATGTCACTATAGCGTCGAAGTATTTCTCTATACCAGTGTCCTTAACGATCCTGAACACGCTGTCTGTAGAGTTGGTTACAAGGACTATTTTCTTATTTCTTCTCTTGACTTCTTGAAGGAAATACAGGGAGTCCTCAAAGAGGCCCCACTTGCTCGACAGGAGCTGTGAGCTGTTCAACTTCTCCACGATCCTAGGCTCTGGGTAGAGCCCGAGCTCTAAGAAGATGTCCCTGAAGTCAGGCTGCGAAAGTCCCCAGATTTCAGGATGAGGATAGTGATGGTTTCCGAGTACCTTGTACACCGCCCTGAAAACTCTCTTCTCGTCCACTTCATATCCGAAGTTATTCAGAAGAGTCGCAACGTTCTGATGGTACTTTGGGCTAAACGAAACAAGGGTCTCTCCCATGTCGACTAAAACGGTATCAATGCTCATATCATAAATTAGCTTGGAGAATTATATATTATATTACATTTTCCCTTAATTCTTCGTAAGTGAAAGATTACGTTGTGAGTTCTCCTGCAGTTTCTTCACGAAGAGAGCGTTCTGGCTCTCTGTGAGTTGTGAGATGAGGTCATGACTCTCCTATAGCTTTCCTCTCTAGCAGCTTGAGAAAGTCTTCCCTCCCGTCTATCGTTATCCCGAGCGCCCTCAAGAGCCAGTCGTCCAACGAGAGGTCTAAATAGGGTGTCCTCGTTTCCTCCACGTCGTTTCCGAAGAGGTCAATCACCTTCACGCAGAAATCGTAAAGGGAAACTCTTGGGCCTGCTACGTTGACAAAGCCCTTAATCCCTTTCCTTATAAGCTTGCTCAGCGTGGAGGAGAAAGTGTAGACGCTTATAGGAGAAATGTAGATATCAGGGGAACACTTTATCCTCTTCCCGAGGAAGGACGCCTTGATGAAAGGCTTCAGAATTCCCTCGTAAGAAAGGGAATAGAGCGCACCTACCCTCATGATAAGGTAGTTCCCCAGCGACGCTATGCCGGTCTCTGCTGCTAGCTTGCTGAGACCGTAGTAGTTTAACGGATTAGGCGTGTTGTGCTCAAGATAGAACCCCTTCCTTCCGTTGTAGACCATGAAAGTCGACGGATAGACGTTCACTGCACCTACCTTGCTCCCTGCCCTAGATATGTTTATAGCCATCCAAGTGTTCGTGCTCCACGCCTTAGGTGGGTCCAAGTCACTTTCCCAGAATGGAATTTCTGCAGTGTGGATTATCACGTCAGGCTTTTCCTTAATTACAGAAGCCGGAGTAGGAACTAAGATGAAGTCTTCCTCCTTCATAACCTTAGATATCTCTCGGGAAATCTCTCCTTCATCTGTAACTCCTATTTTCACTTACAGCATTCCTCTTCTCATTAAGGAGGGTTGGGTTAAATCTTTTCGTTTCTAGCCTCTTCATATTCCCTCTCAACTTCCCTCACGACTTCTTCCTTGGTGAACCCCATTTTCATGGCTAGAAGTGACAGCCCGCCAGCCCCTACTCCTTCCTTAACGTAGCCTCTTTCGTAAGCCTTTAAACCCTCCACTTTAGAGCGGGAGAAGTCGAGTTCTGATACCTCAACTTTGACCCCTACTTCAGAGGTTAACCCCATAATATCGGAGCTCTTGTCTTGGCTTATCCATTTAGTGGTCCATATAGATAAGTCCTTCATTTTCCCCGGAGAAAATTCCTTTATTACTGCAGCTACGGCTGCCATTTGCGTTCCTCCGGCTAACACGACTTTGTTCTCAAAGCCCTCAGCTAAGGCTGAAGCTGTGATGATCATTGGGTCGGATACCTTGGAGAGCCTCTCGATCCTGTCCTCTGGGAGGTTGGTTAAAGCCTCCTTCACTACGCTTTCCTTTATGTTAACTGGATTGTTGGGAGACGCAGAGCTGACTTTCCCTAGTGCGTTATACCCTAGAGCTAGGAGGGTGCTCAAGGCTGTAGTAGTCCCTGCAGGGATGGACTCCCCTATGATGAGCGTATCGAAACCTCTGGAGAGCTGTCTTCCGAGCCTCTCAGCGTTTTCCCTCACTCTGAGCACGACTTCCTTATCTAACGCTCCTTGCCTGATGTCTTTTCCCGGCTCGCCTCCTACTTCAATGAAAGGTATGCCTATTGGTTTTACCCTAGTCCCTCCGTTGACCACCAGCGAAGGTATCCCGGTCAAGTTGAGAGAAGCCCTGGATATGATAGTTGGGCTGGGTATTCCATCTGGGGTTATAGGGACTCCATTTATGACCTGACATCGTCCGTTGACTAGGAACTCGGCGTCCGCCGCTGGAGTGAACATGGTGAGCTCAGGAGTTGCCCCCGCTATAGTTATCCCAGGGATTAGGCTTACATCGGTTGTACCTATAACTAAGACAAAAAGCGTTCTTTCCTGAAGCATAACTATTTGTTGAACCTCAGGTATAAGAGTCTCGTGTTCTGGGACTATTACAGGATGGTGGAGGAAGGCACCAAGGTCACCTTAGACGAGTTTCTCAGCAACCCAGAACTGAAGAAGAGGGTCAAGGAAGGTATAAAAGGTCTTTTCAACTATTTTCTGGAGGTTTCTGGAGGCAAAGAGGATCCCTTAGACTTGATATGGAGGCTAGGAAGGCAGGGAGTCTTCCCTGCATACTTGGTGCAGGAAATGGACGACTTATACAACTTGATCTTCAGGGATGTGGATAATGCGGACGATAAGATTGTTTACTCCATGTTAGTGAGAGTAATGGAGGACATAGAAGAGGCAATAAACTATGTTAAAGAGAGCCGAAATCGTACATGAATTCATGAGAAGTTGTGACTTTTCCCCTGAATTCGCTTTCCTCGCAAGACTTCTCGTTTCAAGCCTGTACTTAGAGGCGGAGTTAGGGTATTTGCATTTCAAGCTCTAGTCAGGTAAACTGACAGAACTTGATTCTATTTCTGTATTGAGAGATAGCGTAAAAAGATGATCATATAAACCCTAGCCTAGAGGTTTCTCGATTACGTTTACTCCGTCGTGGTTTGAATACCTTTTCTCAAAAGTTAAAAGGTTCTATAAGGCTTGGAAGGGATCTCTTTTACCTTCAATCTTCCATGAAGATAAAGTTAAAAGCGTCTGCAATACATCGCTAAAGTGCAAGACCTGAACAAGCTTACAGTTATAGGTAGCGCAAGGGCATTGGGCATGTCAATTGTCTGGCCTTTCATAGGTTTTGCACTCCTCTCAGTTTATCACTTCTCGTTAGACTTCGTATCCCTCTTTTACTTACTTCAGGGTGGGGTCAGCATCATAGCATATATCGCTTCAGGTTTCTTCACGGACTTCCTTGGAAGGACTAAGACTATGCTCGCCTTCTCGTTCCTGTCTTCGCTGATCTTGATTTCAGCGTACTTCTTCCCTTTTTCGATCTACATAGCTTTAGCTTTGCTGTTAGAGACGTTTTTCAATTCAGGTTACAACGTAGCTAACACTTCCCTAGTAGGAGACATAAGGAAGAAGGACATGTCTTCCCTGATCAGGGCATTCTCTAGGTTGAGAGTAGGCATAAACATAGGTTGGGCCCTCGGCCCCACCATAGGTGGTTTCGTCTTCTCCACATACGGGTTCAGACCCCTTCTCCTTATAGCTGCTTTGATTTCACTTTTCCCAGCTTTCTTCGTCAGGTCACTCCCAGACCTGAAGACCAGGGTAGAGCTATCCTTAAAGGTCGAGAAGGGATTCGTGAAGTTTTTGATACCAAGCTTCTTCGCTTTCGTCCTCATGGGCCAGCTTGGTTTCTCATATCTTACGTACTATGCTTCCGTCCTGAAGTTCTCCACCTTTCAGGTGGGCATTCTCTTCATGATAAACGGACTCCTCATTGCTCTGGTCCAGGATTTGATCGGGAGGGAGTTAAGCCCGCGTCACATAGTCTACGGTATGTTAATTTACTCTATTTCGTATTTCTCGATAAGCTTAGTTACAAATTTCATAGAAGCTGCGCTGGACATGGTAACAATCACGGTCGCTGAGATGATAGTGTCACCCTTGTCTCAGGCCATAGCATCGTCTTTCTCCGATGATTCTAGCAGGGGAAGGACGATGGGAGTATATGGCATGGTCACTTCTTTAGGCAGAGTATCGGGGTCATCCATCGCAGCCCTCATAATGGGCGACTTCCTATACAGACCCGTAGCGTTCTGGGGGATCATATCTTCCTTTGGCATCATCTCGTCAGTATTATATCTGGTCATAGGGAAAAGGAAGATAATCCCTTCTTAAGGGATGTAAAGAACCCTAAACGGAGAAAGGTGTAAACTACAGAGGCTTTAGAGACGTACTTTATGCATGATTTTCAGCTTCCGCCTTATAACAAGAAAAATGTCTTTTTGCAAAAACTACGAAAGGCTCGCAGGGCGTGGAGGATGTCAGACAATTCCTTGTTGAAAAGCGGTCTAGGCAAAGAAGAGACCAGCCTAACACTTATCTTAAATGCCTTTGTCTAAAGAGATAAACCAAGCGATTTAGATAAAGCTAAAAAGTTTTAATACTAGAAACCGAACATATGTTCGGAATGTCCTCCAACCTCATAAGGGAGATACAAGAGCTGAAAAAGGAAAGGAACGCCATAGTCTTGGGCCATAACTACATGGACTACGGAGTGCAGTTGGTGTCTGACTTCACCGGAGACTCTTACGACCTTGCGGTGAAAGCCATGAGGACCGATGCCGACGTGATTGTTTTCGCAGGAGTCTACTTCATGGCAGAGCAGGCCGCAGCTTTGAATCAGAATAAGACTGTCCTTTCCCCAGATCCTAATGCGGGTTGTACGCTTTCAGACTCTTTAGACGTGAACACGCTGAAGGAATTCAAGAAGATGTATCCGCAAGCTCCGGTTGTGCTTTACATTAACACGAGCATATCGACGAAAGCGTTGGCTGATTACATAGTGACCTCTTCTACCGCGGTGAAGGTAGTGAGTAGCTTAGACAGCGACGTAGTCCTTTTCGGTCCTGATGCTAACCTAGCTAACTTTGTTGAAAGGAAGACTGGCAAGAAGATCATCAAAGTCCCACCTAACGGCAGGTGCATGGTTCATGCGAGTTACACCAAACAGCTTGTAGAAGTAGCTAGAAGGAAATACAAGGGAGCTGTCCTCATGGCCCATCCCGAGTCTCCTCTGGAGATTTTGGAGTCCTCAGACTTCGTAGGCTCTACGAACCAGATGATTGAGTTCGCTAGGAAGTCAGAATCAAAGGACTTCATAGTTGCCACGGAAATAGGGATGATAAATGCCCTGAAATTGCAGGTGCCAGAGAAGACCTTTTACCCCCTGGTTACAACAGAGGCATGCGGATGCGCTAGATGTCCGTACATGGCCATGGTGACCCTCAGGAAGATAAGGGATTCTCTGGTGGAAAACAAGCACTTAGTGAAGGTAGACGCAGAGACGGCTGAAAGGGCTAAGAGGGCCTTCGAGAACACAATGAAGATATTGGCAAAGGAATGAGGCTCTATACTTTTTCTTTAATGAGAGCAAAGAACACAACATTGTCTCTAGATAAGAAAATTTTTTAATAAAAGAGACAAAAAAGGAACTAATTTCTTACTACCTGTAGTCAAAAAAAGGCTTTAATAGTATGGAACACTTACAAAAATAATTTAGCTTTATTTTTCTAAAAAGAAAGTATTTTTCCCCTTTCTGTGTCAATATCAGACTTTCTTCGACTAAAAGTTCTTTTCATTTTTCTCATCAGAGTCCTTTCATGATGCCAATCTAGCCTCTCAGATTTTAGGTCCTTCTTCCGTCAATTTAGTTCGATAGATAGCCTAGAGCTTGCAAAACTGACTAAGCCTCGCAAGGAGAAGAAGCGAAAAGCAAGTATCTAAAGCTCAAAAACCGTTCCGTCCCTGGCTATCAGGAGCTTGTTGCCTATTACCTCGTAGATTTCCTTCTCTAAGTGTGTAGGGATGTGAGTCAGGATAACCTTTGCTTTGATGTCGTTAGTCATTGAAATGATTTCCTTTGCTGAGGTATGTCCGAACTGCTTGCAGTTGTCCACGCAAGACGCTTCATGGATCACCAGATCGGCGTCGTGGATTTCCCTGATCACGTCTTCGCAGGGTTCTGAGGTATCCCCTGTGTAAACTACCTTCTTTTCCCCATCCGTAACAACGTAAGAGACAGCGTATATCGCATGGCACGCTTTGACGCTGTAAATCTCCATTTCTCCCACCTTAGCTCTAGGGAGGTCGCTCTCCTCTACGTTAGCATCAACTTGGTTTCCTATCTCCCTGAATGACGACAGAACGCGTTGAAATCCTGGGGGAGAGTGAACAGTCAAATCCTTCATTCCCTGGACTTTCCTAGATACCATGTAGTCAAAGACACCGTCGAAGTGGTCTATATGAAGGTGGGTGAAGAACACATGGTCAGCCTTGACGTGGTAGTCCTCGACCCTCAGATTTGCCCCAGGCCCCATATCCAGGAAGACAGAGTTGTACCCGTCGTCAACATGTATCCCAGCCTTAAAACGCCTGCTGTCCCTGGAGCTCCCCGATCCGGTACCGAGAAAGAGAAACCTCATAGGGTGGATGAGGCAACCTCATTCATAAGCTTTACGAGGTATACATAACCATTGGATCTAGAGGAAAGTTATCTTAAAGCCGTACTCTGCCTTGGAGCGTGGACGTAGAACTGTAAGCCCCATCCCGTTATTATAAGCGTCAGGAGCACCACTCATCGGTTCCAACGCGACCGCATCGTTCACTCCATTAAATATCTGTAAGTACTTCATGTTAGTGCTCTCTACTTCAACCTTTGACCACTCCGAAGTTAAGGTCACCTTTCCGTCGAACAGGAAACAGTCATCTATCGACGCGGAAGCGTCAACTCTCCATTCAGACATCTTACCGTTAGGTATCTTATTCTCAAGCTCTAGCCTCGTGAAGACTTTTGGATCTAAATCCCACTTTCCTTTCACGATGAAGTAAGGATGTGCACCCACTGTCAAAGGTGCGTCCATGTCTCCCATGTTGGTTATTCCCATGGAAACCTCGATTGAGCTCTGAGAAAGCTCATATGTAACTTCGCACTTCAGCTCCGAAGGGTATCCCGCGTTCTTCAACGTGACGCTTAGCTTAGCGCGGTCTTCGTCCACTTCGTCTACATGCCATCTTACGTCTTTAGCGAAGCCGTGTATTGCGTTTCCCTCCGAGTTTACGGGCAAGCTGTATGTCCTTCCCTCAAACGTGTATTTTCCCCCTTTGATCCTGTTAGCGAATGGTATAAGAAGGGCCATTCCTCCCCTCGTCATCCTCTCCATATTACCTTGAAGTATCAAGTCCTTGTCGTCACGCCTTAAGCTAAAAAGATAAGCTCCAACTTCAGATATTTCAGCATTTAGTATTTTATTGTATAATTTTATCATTATAGGGTATATCGATAGCTTATAACTAAAGTTTATC
>DAHF01000098.1:1303-4001 GCA_002495845.1 Sulfolobus sp. UBA167 | reverse complement strand
CACAAACAGCTAAGTTACTGGAAATAGGAAGGAGTACTTTATACAGATACGTGAATACAAACCAGAATATTCCTTTAGAAATTGTAAGAAAAGCTGCAGACATGTTAACACCAGAAATTTCAGACGTGATCTACGGGCTGAAAGTAGTTGAAGTCGACGCTACTACTGCATTGTCAGTAGTTATCAAAGCCATGAAAGATGAGAAGTTCCGCAACTTTTTCGTCTCGGTTCTCTATCAGTATTTAGGAGAATATCTGAAAAATACGTCATCAATATAAATAGTTACGGAAGAGGACGTAAAGAGATTCGAAAAATCACTTCAAGGTAAGACTAAAAGCACCATAGATATGAGGATGAGATATCTAATACTGGCACTCACAAGGTTAGGGTATGAGCTGAGCCCGGACGGGATCCGAGACCTATTGGCTGAGCTGAGCGAAGAAAGCAGCAATATAGCTAGACATACTGCTAATTCCTTGAAATTATTCATAAAGACGGTAATAAGGGAGAACTTACAGTTAGCACAATTGTTTTATAACTTCTTCAAAGCCTTTGAATCAAGGTATAGATATAGACCGCAACCTCTCTAAATAGTAATTGTTCGTGAACATTTATCGTGTTATTAAATTCTTTTAACTTCTGGGGGAGAAGTTGATCCTTGACGAGAGACCAAAGAGTAGAAGGGAGGACTTATTTGATAGAGAGAAAGAACTTGAGCTATTGCTCAACACGATTAGAGAAGGTAAACCCATGATTTTACTTACTGGAATAAGAAGAATTGGAAAAACCTCAGTGTTACAAGTTACTTTGAACGAATGGGGAGGCACCTCAGTAGTGATGGATTGCAGGAAGCTGAAGGAAAACTACGGCAGAAAGGACTTGTATTCTATCTTGTCTGATGCTCTATCTAAGACAGAGAAATTGAGGGATGTATTAGCTAAAGTGAGAGGAATAAGTGTGATAGGCAACTACGTGGAGTTGAAGTGGGGAGGGGAAAGATACGTTAGTCTAGCTGACCTATTCGATCACTTGAACGAGGGGAAGGTAGTCGTAGCTATTGACGAGGCTCAGAAGCTGAGAGGTCCACTCTCATCAGAGATAAAGGATGCTATAGCTCACGCTTACGACTACGACAGGAACATCACGTTCCTGCTCACTGGATCCGAGGTAGGGTTGCTTAAGGACTTCCTAGGGGAAGACGATGAGGAATCACCTCTCTTCGGGAGACATTATGTGGAGGTTGAACTTTCCAGGTTCACAAGAGAGAAGAGCGAAGAGATGTTAAGGAAGGGCTTCAGTGAGGTAGGTGCAAAGGACGAAGTGGTGGAGGAATTAGTGGAAGCCTTTGATGGCATACCGGGCTGGCTCATATTCGCTGGGTTAAGATATGTCCAAGGAAAATCAATAGATGAGGTGAAGGATCTGGCTTTGAGGTTGGCACTAAACGAGATTAAGGGGCTTACAAAGAGGGAAAAGGAGGTATTGAAATGTATAGGGAAAGGAAGGAAGGGATGGAAAAGTGTAAAGGAGTGCGTGGAGGAAATGGAGAAGTCTACCGTGTCCACGAGTGTACTTGACAGAGCGTTGAGAAACTTAGAGAAAATGAGCCTTGTAAGGGACTACTCGTTCTTGGACCATATATATTGTGAAGCTTCTAAGATGCTGTGAGGGAAATAGAGAGACCTACGCATCTGACCCTTCAAGATGAGGGAAAAAGTCAAGGTCTTCTATGAGAGCTAGTAGAGGATCTTAGACTATGTGGAGGTAATATCAAGATACCTCCAAGGAGAATGTGGAGTAACTGAAGGATGTCTTCTTTTATATTGGCTGAACTCCGTCTGAAAGCAAGGAAACCACTGTTATGTTGGTGAACGTGCAAGTAAAGTCGGTAGATTCATGAGCGAACCTTTCAGAGACTACGAGGGAATAGATAGAGAAGATCTATCCAGAAGTGAAACTCACTAGACGAGAAAGTTATTTCTGGGTATAAACTTAGCCACTCTAAGGTTTTAATAGATTGACGAGAGAGAAAAAGCAAAGTTAATTATAAAGGAAGTTGTTTTGATATAGACGAAAGTTTCATGTTTATCCATATCTTTTTTAAAATCTCTCTTCTCTTTTGCTTTATATACTAGTAGCATTTTTATTAGATTGTATACATAAAATATATTTTATTATTAAAGATCTTTTAGATAAGAAAGGAATTTTTTATTCTGATGATCTTTTTTAGCCTCTTGAAGAGAAAAACTTGAAAAGTTAATGGAGAGCTATATGTTCTTGATATTTAGCATGTAGGTCTTCTCATATAGGTCATATCAAAATATGTCTCTATTAATCACTATAATCTAGGTCTAATTTAGCTTAACTGGGGTTAAGGGGGTGAAAGTCCCCTTCCGTAAGGGACTATCCGTCCCTTATATAAGAGTTTATCAGTGAAAAAGTGATAGTAACATTAGACCAAGGCTGAAAGAGTTGGGTCAGTACCAAGGCAGGGGAACTTACGCTATGGAGAGTGAGCCCTCCGTAACCCTTTCAATACGGTTCACAGAACAGTTACATCGAGGAACCTACGCTGTGAGCGAAGGGAATCGAAGTTGCTCTAAGGAGTAGGAAGTCTTGTTTGTATTTTATTTTTTAAAAAAATATTTATTTAAATTCCTATGCATGCACATGTAATTGCTACTTTTCGTCGATTAGA
>DAHF01000098.1:0-1286 GCA_002495845.1 Sulfolobus sp. UBA167 | reverse complement strand
ATGTCAAATATGTCTATAAAGGTGCCGAGAAGGAATCCAAGTTCTCCTCCTCATTGGTCAAGGAAATGGAGAAGCCTGACGTTAATGTGTTAATAGGACAGTTTACCTTAGCTCATGAGAAGAGAACATTATCTAAGGATGTTTCAATGAAGAATCTGCAGGATCTCTCCTTAGAAACCATGAAAGGAAGTCTCCAACTGGACGACTATCAAATCATCGTTTCTCCCGGAGTGGTATCGGAGTATGACAAGAACGGCTCTCCCAATGCCTTTTACAAGGGTGATATATACAACTTCTATGGGTATACCCTTCATTCTCTGGCTAACATTTTCTTGGACCACACGAAGGGAATGGATAACGAAGACATAGAAATCGTTCTTGATCTAACTCATGGAATTAATTACATGGGATACCTCACGTTTGACGCAGTTAGTCTAGTTGCAGACGTTATGTCAACGAAATTTTCTGTGAGGATGCGAGTGGTAAACTCAGATCCCTTTCCGCTAGGGTTTAAGGGAACTCCTATGTTAAACATCAACGAAGTAATGGATAGACACGTCAAGCCGTCCTTTTCCTATCCGGCAGGAGAGGGATGTGTTAAGTCCCTTCGTCCTTCCTCTGTTATTCCCGACGAGGAAAAGAAGGGAGTATATAATCAAGTAAGGGGTGAACATGTAAATGGTGGACTACCTAGGATAGAAAGCAAGCATTTCGTGAACTCGTTGAACAGGGGATCCCTGCTCTCAGCCTTTTATTTCAATGATGATTTTGAATTGTGCGTGAAGAAAGCCGTGGACTTGTTCGAGAGCAACGTCGTCGTGACCAGCGAGAATCCATTGACTATAATTCAGAGACTATCATTCACAGAGACTTTCCAGTCCTATGTTATAGCTAAAATGCTTAAGAAGCTGCACGGTTTTCCTAACCAGCAGAACCTTGATGACGGAGTTCCAATAGATGAGATCCAAAAGTTATCTGAAATTTACCACAAGAGTCAACCATTACTATCTGCAATAACAAATAACGAGGTACACTCGTTACAAGAAGTCAAATGTGATAATTGGACTCCTCTAAGCGAGATCCTCAATACGAGGGATAAGCCGGACAAAAGAACTTTCTTCGCTCACGCTGGACTTCCGGGAGGATTCACAGAGGTAAGGAGAGATCAAGTGGTAAGAGTTAGGTACTCCAAGGATGTGCTGGAAAAGGTGAAATCTTTCCTTAGGTGATCCTAATGATTGAAACTGATAATTAGATGAAAAGAGAGAAAAAAGAAAAGAGGGCTT
>DAHF01000060.1 GCA_002495845.1 Sulfolobus sp. UBA167 | reverse complement strand
TTTTTTAATTCTGAAAGTTAATGTTTCCTCCCTAGATGGGCTGGAGTTCTTCGATGATCCTATCCCAGTCTACGTCGTAAAGCGCGAACATGCTCGTCGGCTCCGCTCCATGGGGTGCGTGAACCACGTAACTTACGAACTCGCCGTTTATCGTTGGTCTCCTACCGTAAAAGTAGGACTTAGGTACGATTTCCTCTGCAGTGAGGATAACTGTCTTTGATGCCTTTGCCTTGTAAACGTCCTCGTAGAGAGGCCCTAAGATTTCNNGCGTTTCCGTCCTCGTCTGCCCTATGGACGTGGATCACTGCAACGTCGGGCTCTATAGCCTTGACTAAGAGGATCTCCTCATTAGTGAAAGGATCAATAGTTCGCCTCCATGACCCCCTCTCCTCGTGAAGTTTCACTAGATCTGAGCCAAGCACACCCTTTACGGGCATGAAAGGAACGCCGTGAGACCCAGCCCTTATTCCTGCTATGAATGCTCCACAAGTGTCCTCTAAATAGTCTATTTCCCCTTTCTCTACTGCCTTTCTGAAGTAAGGAGGAATCCCAAGCCACTCCAAGGTAGCCATTGGTGCCCTCACTCTCTTCAGCACGTGGTTCTTCAATAGCACTTCCAGTCCGAAGCCTGGCTCCCTGTCTACGAAAGACACCTTTACGTTNNCATAGGGTTCCTGTGGAACGACATACCACTTATTGTGATCAAGTCGTCCTCCTTTACTTTGGATACAGCTTCCTCCATGTCGACTATCATTTCCCCTCACCTATTGCCCTCATGATTTCCTTGACTGCTTCCTCGTCTTCTAGCGTGCTTAAGTCTCCTATGGAATTTCCGGTATATATGTTCCTGAGCAACCTCCTTAGCACCTTCCCCGTGCGAGTGTGAGGTAGCTTGCTCACTACTATGACGTCTTTGACGTCTGCTATTGGTCCCATGTTATCTCTGAGTTTTCTCCTCATTTTCCCTTTTATTACCTCAGGGTCGACTCCTTCCTTGGGGACTGCGAAGATGACTATCCTGCTTCCCTTCACTTCGTCCGGTACGTCCACGGCAGTAACTTCCGCTACCTCATCTATATGACAGCTCTCCTCGACCTCAGCTACGCCTATCCTGTGGCCTGCTACCTTTATCACGTCGTCTGACCTACCTAGGATGTACAGATAGCCTTCCTCGTCTACGTACCCGAAGTCCCCTGTGTTGTAATAGCCGAACTTTGAGTAATAACCCAAGTACCTCTCCCTGTCCTCCCAGAGGGTGGTCATGAACGCAGGTGAAGGGCTTTTCACTATTACATATCCAGACTCACGTGGAGGCAACTTATTCCCGTCTTCGTTTACTACTTCCACTTCTATTGAAGGTAAAGGTAGACCCACTGAACCCTTTTTGATTGGAAGTAAGCCTAGGCCTTCTCCACCGGGTGAAGCTATATATCCGCTGTTCTCTGTCTGTCCCCACACCTCGAATACTCTCTCAGCCTTCGTGTTCCTCACCAGCCAATCGTACGCGTCGCTTCCTAACAGTTCCCCCGCAGTAACTGCTATTTTCAAGGAAATGTCGTACTTGCCTCTGATATCCCCGTTCTTCATGAGGAGCCTGACCAATGTAGGTGCAGTCCATAAGTACTTCACCTTCTCCTTCTCCATGATCTCCCAAAGCCTCTCGTAATTGGGATAGTCTGGAGCACCTTCGTACCAGACTACGTTACCACCGTTCAGGAGAGTCCCGTAGAGACTGTAAGAGTGTCCGTTTATCCAACCTATGTCAGAGGTTGAGAGGAAAGGACCTTGGCTCAAGTCGAAGAGCCACTTTACGTGGGCGTAGGCCCACACAGTATAAGAACCTGCTGAGTGTACCACTCCCTTAGGTTTCCCAGTAGTACCTGAGGTGTAGAGTATGAAAAGAGGGTCCTCGGAGCGCGTTCTATGCGGTTCAGACTTTGCGACCTCGAACGGAATGTAGTCTCTATCTATCGTGATGACCTTAACTCCAGATCCCTTTGTAGCTTCCTTTGCAACAGTTTCTAACGGTATCTTTTTACCTCTTCTTAGGGTATAAGGTGAAGTCACGAGGACAGAAGGCCTAGCGTCCTCTATCCTCGATTTGAGGGCTCCAGCTCCGAAACCTGAGAAGACAACTGAGTGAACTAGACCTAACCAGGAGGAAGCTAGAATTGTACTTGCAGCCTCAGGTATCATGGGCATATAGATCATCACTCTCTCTCCAGGCTTCAGGTCTTTCAATGCCTCAACCATCCTAAGCGTCATCTCCCTCAACTTGCCGTAAGTTATCCTTCGAGGCTCGCTATCCTCACCGTACCATGTTATGGCTGTCTTCTCAGGAGACCACTTTAAACAGTTGCTCGCTATGTTTATTTTACCTCCCGGGAACCACGTGTAAGATGATGGAGAAACATAAGAGAGAGCTCTAGACGGTGGTTCAAACCAGTCTAGCTCCCTCGATATAGGCAACCAGAATCCCTCTGGGTCATCCAAGCTTTTCTTCCACATGGAGGAGTAATTTTCTAGCGATATTTCTTTCATATCATATCCTCCGCGTTTCCGGGAAATAAAAGGAGAGTCAGAAGTCCTGCTAATGCTCCACTCTCGTGAATCTCTTTCCTCTATGTTTTCTATATATGTCATAGTATCTTTTATTAGAATATATTTTTTCTATACACTAAGTTTTATTATATCTATAAAGATCTCAACCTAATGAGATCTCCTCTAGATCCTCTTGACGGGAAGAAGTTGAACTCGTTTCACTGGAAGACGGCAATAGTGGGAGGAATGGGCCAGTTCACCGACGGCTGGGATCTATCAAGTGCCTCAATTCTCCTTTTTGCCATAGCTGATACCTTTCACATAAGTGCCCTTTCCTCGGCCTCCTCGTTGATACTCTCGAGCGTGATCGTAGGAAACTTCGTCGGCGCCATGATATTCGGCCCCCTGGTCAACAGAGGAAGGAAGAGGTTCTACGGGATAGATGTCTTCTTAATGGGTATAGGAGCAATCATGGAAGCAATATCTCCTAACATACCTCTCCTTGTTTTATCTAGGTTCATCCTGGGGGTTGGTGTAGGAGCTGACTACGTGCTGTCTCCGCTGATCGTAGCAGAGTACGCAAACAAAAGGGATAGGGGAAAGCTCTTGACCTTCAGTGGAGGATTGAGCTGGGATCTCGGTGCATTATCTCTTGCGATAACTTCGGTAATACTTTACTCTTACCTACCTCCTGACCTGCTATGGAGGGTAGTCATGGGGTTGGGAGCCATCCCGGCATTGTCAGTGGTCTTAGCCAGGAGGAACCTTCCAGAGACCCCCAGGTTCCTTGCCTTCCTCAAGTCTGACAAGGAATCCATGAAGAGGTCTTATGGAATAGACGTAGCAGTCAAGGACGACGTCTCCATCGTTGTCCACCTGAAGAGGTCTGTCAAGCTGATAGTACTTTCCTCACTGACATGGTTCCTCTTCGACATGGTAGCTTATGGTCTAGGGTTCTTCTCCCCCACTGAAATAGGAGAGAAGCTTGGGTTCACTCCACCAGAGTTCTCCGCGGTCATGTACTCTCTCTTCACTATTCCTGGTGCACTGCTTGCAATGTCCCTTGTGGATAAGACTGGGAGGAGGATTAACCAAAGCCTGGGCTTCGCAGTGATGGGAATCTCAGCGCTTGCCTTAGGGTTTCTCTTCGGCAATGGTTTCAAGTCGATAGACCTCGTGATGGTAGCAATGGCTATGGGTCTGTTAGGAATGGAGAACTTCTTCAGCCAGATAGGACCTGGGACGATAGTGGGGTTCTGGGGCGTGGAACTCTTTCCCACAAAGATTAGAGGTATATCCCAGATGTTCACCGTCCTGGCAGGGAGGACAGGAGCGATCCTCTCAGCTTTCCTCTACGCTGACCTCTTCTCCTTGGGCATTCCTATAACTATGCTTTTCACAGCTCTCATGAGCTTGATAGCCTCAGTCATTACCCTGACCTTGAGGGAGCCCGCAAGAGAGAGCTTGGAGGTGATCTCTAAAGAAGGTGAAAGAAATGAGTCGGTTTCAGAATAATCTAAATAATAATAAAGATAGAGAAAAAGATATAAAAGATAAAGAAGTGGAGCAATTTGAAATGTCCCTCAACAACACGTCTCTTGTAGACGTAGCTAGGGACGTGAAGAACTCGCTCTACGGAGGCGAAACGAAGATGTTGAGCGGGGATAAGATCCTCCTCATACTTACAGACGGTCTCGGATGGAATAACTTTCATGAGACAGGAATTCAGGAGTGCCAGAAGATAAGGAGCGTGTTCCCCACGATAACAGTCACTGTGATGACGACCCTCCTTACCGCCAAGTCCCCTGGAGATCACGGTATATTGGGGTGGAAGGTGTATGACAAGAGGAGAGGAAAGGTTGTGGACTTGCTGTCAGCCATCAGGAAGGGAGAGAACCCTGAGATAGAACTGCCTTCCTCTTATCTGAGGGGAGAGGAAAGTACTTTCGTGACCCCCTTGTCGGGCTCCTCAAAGAGACTGTTCTCTACCTTGGTCGGGGCAGAAGTGAGGAACTACTTCACACCTTACGACTCGCTGTCCGTTCTTAGGAGGTCTCTGTCTGGAAAGCGTTTCGTCTTCTTCTATATACCCTACGTCGATACGGTGTCTCACCACTATGGGCCCAGCTCTCCCGAGACCGCTGAGACGGTAATGGAGGTATCCAAGATAGTGAAGAAAGCTATGGAAATAGGGAAGTCAAACGGGTTCACGGTAGTCTTGACTTCAGACCACGGTCAAATAGACGTGGAGAGGAACATAGACATCTCGAGGGATCAAGAGATCCTAGACAAGGTAGAGGTCCCTCCTTTCGGGGATAGCAGGAACCTAATGATAATTTCCAGACATGACGTCTCTGAGATATTCAGGAAATATGACGCATATGTCTTCAATAGAGAAATGCTATCTAAATATGCAGGAGGAATTAAAGTTCCGGACTACGCTGTCGTAGCTAAGGGGAGGACGACCCTCAACTATTGGATTGATGATTCAATGGAGTATAAGGGGAATCATGGTGGAATCTCCAAGGACGAAATGGAGATACCTCTTTGTGTGGTGTAAAAAAGGAATACGTGTATAATGCGTATATAAAAAATGCACACGCATATAATATATTATCAATTGCTCAATTTGAATAATTGTGAAATATACATGGAAGGCTTTTCCCTACTTTAGGGAGGAGTTTTCTCCTGTCCACGTTTCCTCATTCCTCAGAAGGAAATAAAAAGGGGATTGATTATGTAAAATTATAATATTACCTTACCTTTCAAAGTCTGCTCTCAACGTGATGACGGAGCCGTCGAAGACCGGTGACTTAGCTTACAAGGGCTGATTACAGGCTCTTCAAGTTGAACGAGATTTCAAGTAGGTTCTTCATTTTCCTGAACCTCCAGTCGTCCATTTCTATCTCTCCTATTCCACCTGTAGTTGAGGTGTGCGGTTTATTGCACGCGTTCAGATTCCATCCCTCTATGATTACTATCTTCAACTCCTTAACTTCCTCAGGGACTGGAAAGAGGTCGTAGATCTCATCTCCGTACTTTCTCTCAGCCTCGTCCCTAGGCAAGGTCTCTACTTTCACTGGTACGTCTTGGATTATCTTCTCGTTGGCTAGCCTGAAGACCTCCTTCATATCGCTCTCCCCTGGCTTTCTATCGAGCTGGACTGTGAGCCTCCCGTGGCCTTTGGATACCCATGTAGACGCAGTCCATTTGGCATTTAAGACTTTCCTTACAGCTCCCTTGACTACGTGAAGGGCGGTGTGAGTTCTTACTTCTGTATCGTCCATGAAAATGAGTTATGCGTTTAGGTAAAATTCTTTTCTAAATCAAAAGGGAAGCTGGTAAAGTGCGAAGGCGTAGATTAGCGTTCCCTTTTTAAGAGAGTCGTCTTTTTGAGGCTATTTCATGGTCTATCTTCATCAACATACAAGTTGAAAGCCATTAGAGTAAATGTAGGCTTACCGTTGAAATGGGCAGGAACAAAACGTGACCTCTTTTCAGAAGAGGTAACACGAGGATATTTCTATAGATAAGTCCTTGGCTTTACTTGACCGCTAAGCCTCACCATACCTAAGATGAGGGAGTTGCCTTTGGTGAGGAGATAGAGCCCATGTAGGACCAAGTACTTCATCCTCTCTTCCCTGCATTTCTCGAGCATCTTGGTCGCCTTCACGATCTGATCTGAGTAAGGGGAATAAGAGGGAAAATTCTCCCTCTCATGTCTCAGCTCCATTATTTCCCTCTCGATCTCAGCTATGACGTTTCTGATGTCTTCGTCTTCGTTCTCTTTACCTATTTCCACCAGTTTCCTACCGGCTTCCTCTACCTTACCTTCATTTAGATAAGACACTACATCGAAATAGCTTTCCATTTCATCATATTCTCCTAAACGCTTTTAAATCTTCGATAAGGTGAAAGACGTACGTCACGTGGAGGAAGCTTTATATTGAAAATGATGCATTAAGGTCTTATAATAAAATAAACTTTTTTATTAAATTTATTCCTTTTTAATTAACTAATCATTTTTTCCTTTTTACTCTTCCCTATATCCCATAAGGTACTTCTTCAGGAAGACCTTGGTCTGTTTCATGGTTTCTAAGCTCTTTAGCGTGGATATTGAATCCTGTATCTTGGATAACGTTTCTTTGCTTAAAGTAGCTAACGAAGCCTCTCCCTCCTTCTTGCCGTATTCCGTGAGGGAATACTTCTTTCTATTCTTTATGAAACCTTCACGTGAGAGGTAGGACAAGTGGGAGTCTATCCTCGGGCTATACACAAAGTATCTTTTGTTCCACCTGAAATAGAACAAAGGGTTCTGCACCATGTATTTTTTTGCCAACAAGTCATACACGATGAAAGAAGTTACAAACAGCTTAGACTTGGTCACGTCCTCGTATACGTATAAAGACATTACGATCAAGTTGTCAACCGTGTAGTCATATCTGACTTCCTTTTCTTTGCATAGGTTCTCAGCACCTTCAGACAGCGTCTTCAGAATATAATAAGCAGACTGGCAAGAATTATATTTTTCTATTTCCTCTATGGCCTCGTCCGTTAATTGCCTTACTCTGTTCACAACAGTATTATACAAATCATGTTTTAACTTTATGTGAATTAATAGAGAATGGTCTCGATCTCCATTAGGGAAACCAGTTAAGTACAGACTCCAACGTGAAGCAAATTTGCGCGAAAGCCTCACTTAGTGTCTAATATACCTTCACGTGAACTACCCCGCCCATCACCTCGAGATTTCCCTTCTTTGAGCAACTTCATCTTCACCTACGAGGTTACATCGAGCTTTTCTTTGATGCCCTATGTGAAGGAGCTATAGAGTATCATCTCTCCACAATATAGTTCCACAGTTCTGGTACTGACCCAGCTCTTTCAGCTTTGTTGTAGATATTATTTTTTTCTCTGTTTATTATAAAAACTCTTCTAAGGGCTATCCCTTAAGGAAGGAGACTTTCAACCCTTAACTTCAGTTAAGTTGAAAGCCTTTTTCATTCCTCATTAGGACATGTTTTCTAATTTCTCATGAATTTCCTCCAGTTAGAGCCCATACACCATAAATTTCTTTCAATAGTGATTATTAGCCTTATGCTATTTTTCTATCTCTATAAGTGTTATAACTAGATAAGGCTTAACAACAAGTTTAGCTATGCTTGGCCTCGTCCAGTTCTACTATGGAACTCACTATCCCCGCGTGCGGGAAGAGCTGTGGAAAGTTACCGCGAGGCTCACATAAGGAGGCGTCTAGGTGCTCCGCCATCAAATAGAGGTCCGTGGAACATGAGGCTAGGTTGTTTAGCACTCTCTCCGCGTCATCTATTAGGCCCATCCTGATGTAAACTCTAGCTAACCATGTGGAGGTCAACGTGAAGGGATGTGATACCTGACCCATGAAATCGGTCTTGTATCTCAATAGAAGGTCATTTCCCACCATCAAATCATCAGTTATCTTCTTCAAGGTCTTTCGGAATACCTCGTCATTAGCGTCAATGAACCCGTAAATGGGGAGTGTAAGTAGCGACGCGTCTACGTCTTCGCTCCCGTAATATCTTGACAGATGTCCAGATGAGACGCCGTTGCTGAGGACGTCTTCCCTTATCTTCTCAGCCTCGCTCCTCCATTCCTTCCCGTCGTGTCCTAGCCTCTCCGCTATCTTCCAAGCCCTATCTAGGGCTACCCAATTCATCACTTTGCTGTGGACGAAGTGCTCCAGGATTCCTCTCTGTTCCCATATGTCCGTGCTCTTGCTCTGCCAGCTCTTCATTACCCACTCCGAAATTGCCTCCACTATCCACCACATGTCCTCTACATACTCTACTTGATTAGTTGCTACCATGTATTGATAGAGCGAATCCATGAACGCGCCTTCTACGTCCGTCTGTACTTGTAGGTAGGCCCCGTTTCCTATCCTCACCGGTTTTGAAAGCTTGTGCCCCTTTAACCAGTTGAGCTCCTCCTCTGCCGGAGGCATGGTTCCGTCCACGGTGTAGAGCGGGTGATCGAAGCTCTTAGATGATGGGTCTACAACTGAGCTTAGGAACCTGAGGACTCCCCTAGCCTTAGTGAAGAGCCTTGCCTTTATGAGCGCCTCCACTCCGTAAGACGCGTCCCTCACCCACACGTATCTGTAGTCCCAGTTTCTGTCGCTTCCTACTATTTCCGGAAGTGAAGTCGTAGGTGAAGCTATCAATCCTCCGGAAGGCAGATAAGTGAGTCCCAATATCACGAGCAGGGAAATATGGTACATTTCCTGCAGTGTGGACACTGTGATTGCGCGAGATATCTGTTCTCTCCAGTATGATAAGGCCTTGTTCAAGGCATCGTAAGGGCGGGAGTATACAAAGCCTTTCCTGCTAAAAAGACCGTACCTCAAGTCCTTGGAGTAGAGCAGATACATGTACCCCTTGCCTGGCTTAACGGATATCTTATATCCATCCTCGATTTCATAGTTACCCTGTATTAGGAGCTCTATCCCCTCGTTAGACTGTGGGTTCTTGAAAACTATTCCACCTTCGACGACGTCTATTCCAGGGTTTATCAAGCCGTAGTTGAACACCGGCCTTATTTCGACGTCGAAGGGTATTTCGGACTCGAAAATCCTGATTATTCCCGTCAAAGACAAAGGTAGGAAGTCCGTTACTTTCAGCTTACCTTTTCCAGTGGAGAACACGTTCTCTAAGACCAGACTCTTCTCTAAATAACGTTGGGAGTGGGCGAACTCTTCCTTAAGTTTAATTGAGAAATATCCTCCCTTCTCGTCATCTATTATGTATGAGAAGACTGAGGGCGAGTCCATCCTTGGGGTTGGGAACCAGACTATGCTCCCTTCGTACTCTAACGCTGTCGTGAACCCATTAGAGAGAAAAGCATAGTACTTCTTTCTGGAATTACCTGTGGTGTTTCCGTTCATGAACTACAATAGTCCTCTCATGTATGCATCTTAAAAATTATTTCTTATCAGGGTTTCTTGTATTCGTCTATTGCCTCTTGAAAGACCTCGGTGAGCTCCGGGATTACGTTGTCTACGTAACACTTCTTTGCAGTCTCCTTCCCTAGTGAGCCCAACTTGTCGTCCTTTAATGCGCTCTTGATCTTCTCAGCCATTTCCTCTACGTTGCCAGGGGTGAAAGTGTAACCGTTTCCTCCGTCTATCACTAGCTCGCTCGCTCCCGCACCCTTGCTCACCACTACGGGCTTCTCGAAAAGCCCCCCCTCCACTACGACAAGCCCGAATCCCTCAAGCCTTGAAGGGAGAAGCACCACGTCGGCTATCTGATATAATGCGTTGAGCTCTTCATCGTCGACGTAGCCAGTGAATACGACCCTGTCGCTGACCTTGAGTTCTTGTGCTATTGTCTTCAATTTCTTTGCCCATATCCCGGCCTTGTTGTTCCCTAAAGTCTTGCTAGTGAAGCTACCGTTCCCCGCCAGCACCAGTTTAGCCCCTTCAACTTTGGATATCGCCTGAATCGCCAGGTCTTGGCTCTTCATCGGATCCATCCTTGCTACTACAAGGACCACTTTGTCGTCGTGGGTAAGCCCGAACTTCTCCCTGACCCTCTCCTCAGTTTCCCTGCCTTGCTTGGAGTAATCCCTTGGATCTATGAAAGGATATATCTGCTTAGCCTTAACTTTGGCTCCAGTCCTCACAAGTCCCTCTATGTCCCTCTTCGTGCTCATGATCACAGTATCGAAGCCCTCGAACGACCTTATCAAGAACTCCCTCAGCCTATGCGATAAGTTTTCAGGCACGAAAGGTATGTGGTACCATAGAACTGCAGGAGCAGAAGGACCTATTATCCCTCCTACAACTAGCTGTTGGAAATCGTTGATGAAGAAAACGTCGGTGTCGTTGTAGTGCTCCAAGAGCTTTTGTGCAGACTTCCAGTTGTACTCCACATATGCTATGTACTCCGAACCTTCTATTTGATACTTGGATACGTTGTGGCTTTCGTTGTATATTCCTTCCTTAAACTTGGTGTAAAGGGACAACGGTTTAGGATCCATGTTGACGAAGCTGAGCTCTACCTTGTCCATTATGACCTCTGGGGGATATCCCGGGCCTAGGGACACCCACCTCTTTTTGTTGAAATAACTTCTCTTCAGAAGGTTTATCATCATCTTAGATACTCCTCCTACTGAAACGTGATAGTCTTCCCTGCTTAGAAAAGAGAGGTCAACTGGGATCTCTAAGTCCCCGTACTTCTCTATCAAGTCCTTGTAGGTGAGGGTGAATCTCACCGGCGGAGTCTGTGAGTTAATGGAAATATCCATGTCTAAATGGTTCTCTTCGGCGTTAAAAAACGTGGTAGAAACTAGAAAAGGGAAAGAAATTAATCCAAATATTATGTCAAATTATACTAAAGCTTAAAAACTTTAAATCAGAACATATCATGGTATGGTTTTAAGAACAGGAGAGCAATATCTGGAGGCTATCTCTCATAGGAGTAAGGCTGAAATTTTTGTCATGGGAAAGGAAGTAGACGATGTAACGAAGAACCCGTTCCTGAAGCCCTCAGTGATGGCATTCAAAGCTACATATGATGCGGCTTGGGACGAGGACTCCAAGGATTTAGGAAGGGCGTGGAGCCAATTCCTGAACGAGGAAGTGAACAGGTTCACTCACATACATAGATCTCCGGAGGATTTAGCTGCTAAGGTTAAGTTGCTAAGAAAGATAAGCCACAAGGTAGGAGCTTGCTTCCAAAGGTGTGTTGGGTTCGACGCGTTGAACACGTTATATATAACAACCTCGATTATGGCAGAGAAGGGAAGGAAAGATTACCATCAAAGGTTCGTTGAATACCTGACTCATGTGCAGAAGGAAGACATAGCTCTGGCAGGGGCGATGACAGACGCAAAGGGAGTAAGAACTTTGAAGCCTCACGAACAGCCACATCCAGACGTCTACGTTAAGGTCAACCAAGTGACGAAGGATGGAATATACGTTTCCGGGGCAAAAGCTAACATAACTGGAGTTGCAGCCAGCGAGGAGATAATAGTCCTTCCCACTAGGGCGATGACGAAGGAAGACAAGGATTACGCTGTAGCTTTCGCGATCCCCCTCGACACTGAAGGAGTGAAGATAGTAGTCGGAAGACAGCTGAATGACGCCAGACGTTTTGAAGGAGGAGACATAGACGGTCTACCTTACTTCTATAACCACGAGGGCTTGGTTATATTCGACAACGTCTTCGTCCCGATGGACAGGGTTTTCATGTTGGGAGACTGGGAGTTCAGCGGCACTTTGGTCGAGATATTCTCAGCTTACCATAGACAGGGATATGGAGGATGCAAGGCAGGTCTAGCAGACGTTATAATAGGGTCAGCGTCAAACCTAGCCAGGCAGAACGGGGTCGAGAAGGCTTCCCACATCCAAGACAAGCTCACCGAGGCAGTGTTCCTGACCGAGACAATGTACGCTGCAGGGATAGCTGCTAGCTTGAACGCCGTGAAGGTAGGGGACGCATGGTGGGTCAATCCTATGCACGCTAACGTCACGAAGCACCTCGTGACTAGGTTTCCCTCAGAGATCACGAAGATAACTACAGACATAGCCGGAGGTATGTTAGGTACGGCGCCGAGCGAGTGGGACCTCAAGAATCCTAAGTTAAGAGGTTACATAGAAAAGTACATGCAGGGAATGATGGACTATTCAGCTGAGGACAGGCTAAGGATGACCAGGCTCCTTGAGAACACAAGCTTGGGTGTAGCGTTCATGATAGAGTCAGTCCATGGTGCAGGAAGCCCAGCGGCACAGAGGATAATGTTCAGCAGGCTATATGATTTCAACTACGCTGAGGAAGTCGCAAAGAGGTTGGCTGGAATGAAGAGCGACGTCAAGTTCGTTAAGAAGCCGGAGCCTTGGAGGGAGAGCGATACTGAGAAGGTAGCTAAGTCCTGAACTTCAAAGCCTTTCTTTTTAAAAAAAACTTTTTCATATATATTGAAGATTTTATCTTAACGGGGGTTTAAGGGGCGAAAGACCCCTTCCGTGAGGGGATGGATGGTCCCTTATATTTAAATGTAAGAACG
>DAHF01000110.1:5826-7281 GCA_002495845.1 Sulfolobus sp. UBA167 | reverse complement strand
AATAGTTGGCATCTGACGTTACGATTTAGCTGTCTATTTATCGAGAGACTTCAAAAGATTTCTACGAGGTCTCAAGCCTTCAAACTTCCTTCAAATTGTAAAAAAGTGGGGAAAAATACTTTTCATCAGAGAGCCCTTGGCAAAGTAATTTACTTTTAAGCTTTAGTACATTCACTTACTCATGAAAGTAATAATCTTCGGAGGAGACGGTTATTTAGGATGGCCTCTCTCCTTGAGGCTAGCTTCCAAGGGACACGAAGTCCTGATAGTAGACAACCTTTTCACAAGGAGGGCCGTGACGGAGGTTGGCTCAGACTCAGCTTTTCCACTACCATCCCCAGATAAGAGGGTCGAAAACGCCAAGAAGGAATTGGGCGTGGAGGTCTCCTTTCAGACCGGCGATGTAAAGGACTACGAGTTCGTCGAAGACATGATCAGGGAATTCAAACCCGACGCAGTTGTGGACTTCGCCGAACAGAGATCTGCACCTTATTCCATGGTAGACGTCTATCACGCAGTATACACAGTCGAGAACAACGTGAGGGGGACGATAAACCTGATATACGCAATCTCCAAGATAAATCCTGACATACATTTCCTGAAGATGGGAACTATGGGAGAGTACGGTACCCCTTCGTACCCAATTCTCGAGTCCCCTGAAGTGGAAGTCGAGATAAACGGTAAGAAGGACAAGGTCATGTTCCCCAAGAAAGGGGGGAGCTACTACCACTGGAGTAAAGTATTCGATACCTACCTGCTTTACTGGTCCCTGAAGGACTTAAACGTCCTTTCCAAGGTGACTGATATAATGCAGGGCCCAGTATACGGGACCAGAACTGAGGAGATAAAGAGCGAAGGTTTGAGGACTAGGTTTGACTTCGACGAGGTGTGGGGAACAGTTGTGAACAGGTTCTGCGTTGAGGCAGTGTTAGGCATGCCCCTCACACCCTACGGAAAGGGAGAGCAGAAGAGGGGGTTCTTATCGCTTGAAGACAGCATGAGAGCATTGACTGCACTTCTGGAGAACCCACCAGAGGGTTACCGCGTCGTTAACCAGATACATGAAGTGTACTCAGTCAACCAAATAGCGGAGATGGTGAAGAAGGCAGGGGAAGAGCTTGGGATGTCAGTCGAGATAGAACACGTAAAGAACCCGAGGGTCGAGGCAGAACAGCACGAATACGACGTGGAGAGCAAGGTCCTACCCTCGTTAGGTGCTACCCCGGTGAAGAAGATGCAGGACGAGATAAAGCTCATGATAGAGGACTTGTTGCCTCAAAAGGATAGGCTGTCTAGATACAAGGGAGTCATCTTACCTAGGACGAACTGGAGAAAAAGAAGGTAAAGGTAATTGATGGGTCCTTTATGGGAAAGATGAAGCGACTGTAGGCTTTATGTCTATATACATAAATGAAAAAAAACACATTACATTAAATAAAAGTAAAAAAGTGGAGG
>DAHF01000110.1:3870-5806 GCA_002495845.1 Sulfolobus sp. UBA167 | reverse complement strand
TTCATATACACGGGCGGAATATTCTTGATTTTTTTGTCTTCATGTTTCCTTTCATGATTCTCAAGAGGAAGTCAGATGACCTTAAGCATTGACCTCCTTAACCTCAGTTATCGCCTCAAGTTCCTTTCCGTTGACCTCCCTACCTTTAACTAGCATCACTCCAGATATCATTGAGACTATACCCATCAAGGCTATAGCGTAGTAAGGTGAAGCACCGTAGGCTAAGGAGACCAGGATGGGACCAACGGCACCGCCTAAGTGACCCATTCCGTCAGCTATTCCCATCCCTAGACTCCTCACTCTTGTGTTCAAATTCTCGGAAGTGTAAGCGTACATGGTGGGGAACTTGAATCCTTGGAAGAACATGGAGATGAATCCCGCAACAAGGAAGGGCAACCCGGAGAGGAAAGCCCAGGATAGAATTGCAACCCCGCTTAGTACGTTGCTCAGTGACGAAGACCATTTCCTCTCTATCTTGTCGTTCAAGATCGAGGACAAGGTAACTCCTAAGGGATCACCGTAAAGTATGTACGTGAAGTAAAGCGATGAGTCTGCGAAGCCTTTTCCTTCTATGATCGAGAAAATGCTACCCGAGAATAACGAATAGCCTGCGAAATAGCTGAAGAACCACACCAGAGTGAAGTATACTATGGACTTGTTTACCTTCACCTTCTCTTGTTTAGTCTTGATCCACCTACCGCTCTCAGGCAAAGTAGTCCTGAAAACCGCAGAGAACAATGCCATGGAGAGCCCCGCAACGAAGAGCAACCTCCAGTAACCGCTTCCAAGGAGAATGGCTGTCGGACCTACGACTAGGGTCATGAGGAAACCCCCTAAGTTGACTAAGCCAACAGCCCTCCCCCTGAAGGAAGCCGACGTCATTTCGCTCACGTAAGAAGGTATGACAGCGACCTCCCCCTCTATTCCAAAACCGATGAGGAGTTCTGCTATCGATAAATCCAGGAAATTCTGGGACAACAGTCCTATCAGCGAACCTATGGAAATGATTAACATGGTCAATATCAGTCCTTTCTTCCTTCCAAGGTAAGTTGAAACCAACCCGTTCGTAGCACCTCCTAGGAAATATCCTACCATTTCCATTGTCAGAGGGAGGTTCGCGATGGCTGACGAAGAGGGTACGTGGAACTGTTGAGCTGAATAGTCCACTATGTAAGGTACGTTGAATATGTCCCAGAAGGATAGGGATGTTCCCACCGAGAGTAGTGCGAGCTGTCTTCTCGATAACATGGGTGGATATATATTGTTTAAACAATTTAAACTTAACATGAGAGTTGGTCCAATGTATTAATTTAATTCCATGAGAACCAAATACACCATTATTATACTTATATGATATTATATATGTGTGTACAGATTTCTGCTAATCACTTGTAATTTTCATCAAGAAAGGAGGGAAAATAGATGCAGGAACATGTACTTAGCTTATTAACCATTCCACATTCTATCTTTTATGGACGTATGTAAGGTTAAGGACATCTATATAGTGGGGATCCCCCACGTCATACCTGGTTACCTTCAGGACGTGGCTGTGGTCTACAACAAAGGAGATAAGTGGATAGCCCAAACTGCGGAGCGCTACAGGACTAACGATAGGGAAGTATCGTCGGTAATAAAGAACGTAATGTACGCTACCACTGAGGAGGACTTAGAGGAAGGAATAGAGAAAGCTATTTCTCAAGGTGCTAAAGTCCAGAGAATAGAGGTCAGGAAATGGAACCTACCTTTCCCTAGGAGCTTGGTGGAGGGAAAAGTGAAACTCCAGAAGGAAGTCGACTGATTAGAAGAGAGGGAAAAGGGAAGGAGGGAAAAAGAGAGGGAAAAAGATAGAGAGGAGAAGAGGAAGAAGAGACATTCTGATAGTGATTACCCCACACCACGGTATCCTCACCTTCCGATTTTCCTTCTTTGAGCAACT
>DAHF01000110.1:0-3753 GCA_002495845.1 Sulfolobus sp. UBA167 | reverse complement strand
AGCTCCTCAGGAAGGGGATTTTTCCCTCAACTCCCGTTAAGTTAAAGATGTCCTTTAGACATCAATAAGGCTCTTCATCTGCTTAAAGCTCTCCTTCCCGATCAACGAGAACATCGCCAATATTGAAGTGACGAACATGAGTGGGAAAGCTATTAAGGAGTATATTGCTTCCTTGTATTTGATCTTCAATGAATACAACATGTAAACGAGCATTGATATATCCATCATGCTGTAAACAGCCTTCATGGCAGAGCTGAATTGGAAAACTTCTAAGTGATTCATCAGTCTGATGCCGTGGATCAGGGTCAAAAGCATTGCCCTTCTTATGGCAAAGAGGTCGCTCAATAATGGTATCCCATACTGTTGTCTCTCCGTTATGTGATCTAATACCCTGAGGAAATGGACAGAGAAGTCTACAGTCAAGATGGAGTTCTCAGCTAACACTAAGAATGGGAGAACATACCAGTAGGTGAGGACGTAGAAGTACAGAGGGTTGTTAGTGCTTCTCTCCTTGAGTTCCTTAGCATAGTAGTAATATCCAGCCTTGAACCACCTTACCATTTGGTTGACTAGACCTTTCATGTTAGACGGGGGCATGGTGAGAGCCCTGACGCTCTCCTCCATCTTCACCTTCAGACCCTTAGACTTCAAGAACATCGTGATCTCCCTGTCGTCACCGTAAAAGCCTTCCTTAGCTCTCAGGAACTCCTGGGAGGTCACGAAATGTGTCACAACGTCAGTCTTGTACAGAGAGCACTGTCCGTTGAGAACCATCAAACCTCCGTTTCTCTCTAGGACTCTAGCATTTATCTTCCTAAAGAAGTCCATGACCCTAGACGACAAGTAAACCATAGAGTTAGGTGAAGGCATGACCTCTACGTTGGGAGTTATCCCACCGGTTTCATCATCGACCCTTGAGGCAAGTTTCTCTATGCCGTTATCATCGATCACGGTATCGCTATCCAAGAACATCACAAGTGGAGTCTTCACCTCTCTTATTCCTCTCGACAAGGCAGCCTTCTTTCCGGAGTGCGGGATTTCTATGAACTCTCCCCCTAGTGACCTAGTGATCTGTTTGTAAGGAAAGGAACAGCCGTCCCCCACGACTATGAACCTCACGCCTTGCTTAGCCACAGACCTCACAGTCTCCATGAAGGTGGACTCGTCTTCCTTGTAGACAGGGATGACCACTGTAACGTCCTTTGCGTGATACTTCCCAACTTCCTTGGCAGTGAGGGGCTTCCTCCCGAAGATGAAGATCACCAAGAAATACATAATTGAAATGAGAGTGATCCCTTCGTCGATGTATATATAGCCAATAGTTAACATACTTACCTATAGATGAAGTACTTTACGTGGAATAAAAAGGTTTAGTTAGAGGTTTAAGTTTTGGTTATATCTTTGTTTTTCCCGTTTTTCCCTTTTGGATTCTCCTTTCCAAGAGGATGAAAGTCTAGCCTTCTAGGGATCAAGATTCAAGTGTTCGTGTTTAAACTTCTTTTAGTGAAACTAATGACGCACTTACTCGATTGAGGGCTCAGGGCTATTGAGGACAATCTTTCCTCTCTTCACGGAATTCGGAGTGATCAATGACATTCTCTTGCGGTGGTTCTCTCACCGACTGCAAGATGAGAGATGCAAATCTGAATTGATGGCGAGAAAGATGAACTCTCCGGAACCTTTCCGAATGCGGGATCACAATGTTCCTCTATCTGTTTGTCCTTGCATCCCTAGAGTGTTAGAAGCAACTCACTTCAGGCGCTGAGGACGAGGAGGCCATGGATATCACTTTCTCGAGGTAGTTCGCTGCGTTGACTATCTCCGTTAGATTACCTCCTCCGTTATTTAACTGCTCCCAAACTCCATTCACTGTCATCCCTTGAAGATATGTCGGGTTCATCATCGGCGTTGTCATCACCCAAGTCCCGTTAGGACCTGTGACTATTAATCCGAAGTTGAGGTGAGGAGGCTTAACAATGTAGGCGGAAGCGTTTTGATACCCTTGGACGGGAATCTCAGTTTCGTATTTGACGAATAGGGAAGCTATGTCTCGAGGGAGGCTCTGGTTCAGTATTTCCTCTCCATTGCTTACCAGTTCGTCCGTAGGTATTGGGGTTCCTGAGACGTAAGTGTTGTTCTTCAGTGTAGCACTAGCGTTCAGGTATTCGTTGTAGATGTAAACTACCTTGAAGAGGATCGTGGAGTTCGGCGTGAAGTTGAGGAATATCAATCCAGGTATATTTGACGCTACCTTGTCATATGGATCAGAAGTGTGGTTATAATAACTGAACTTACCGAAGTGTGAGAGTGCACCGTATATGGCCCAGGACGCAGTAGCCCCTACGGGACATCCTACCCACGACTGCTCTATGACTTCGACCTTCCCCTGAGGCGCGTAGTCTTGATTGCTCACTTTCACGAATTTATACATGGGGACAGAGGTCACGTTGTAGAGGAATGTTCCACTCGTGGTGCTAGAGCTCTGGACAGGTTTGGATGACGTAGACGTCTGATTTGCTCGATAATGAGGCATGACGTATATCAGGGAAGCTATAGCTATAAGCAGGATCAATGCCCCTACTATCACGAGTTTGTTCATGTTAGTCTCATCATTCTCTTTGTTAATTTAAAAGTTATTCATAATTTAGGTATAAAAGAAAACAGTAATATTTAGGCATGAAATAAAAAAGAGGCTAGTTTAAGGAGTGTAATGAAAGCACTTCAGGTGAAGAATAACCTTCCTGAGGGAGCATATTTCTTGTCAATCTAGAGGCTTAGGGGACGTGTGCGCATGTTCCTGACATGTAGGGTAGCTAGATATATCGCGTGCGTTCCACTGACAGTCTGGAACGTCATACAAACCTCATCGCGGGACGTAAAATGACATTATGGTAACACAAAAGTAAGAATAGATAGGTTAAGAAAAAGTGAAAAGAAAGATCCTTACGAGTTACATAAAAATTTATATATATACACGCACATGTATTATTTTTTTAGTTAAAACTACAAAAAAAGAGTTATCTTTTAGTCTTCTTTGCTGTTAGTACCCTCCGCTTCCGCTTCCATTTGTTGCGTTACCGTTTGTTGACATGTTGAGTACAGGTAAGGTTATCACCCAAGGTACGGGCTTGAAGAAAGTCAGGTTTATCATCACTCCGTTACCTAGCAATATGGGATCCTGGAATAAGTAGCCTGACTGCCCGTATGTCCACATCTGTGCTTCCATGTCTGGGGTCATCACTAGGGTTATGAAGTGGTTTGTCGCTGAGTACTGGAAGCTAACCACTCCGTCCACGGCGTATGCGAAAGCTATGAAAGGCGTCTCCCCGTCAGGGGCGTCCTTTATACCCTGCACTGAGTAATACACCACGGAGAAGTTATATACCTTCAGCTGGCCCGAGGTAGTGTTCACGTAAGTTCCAGGAGGTATTACAACCATTATGTTCCCTGCGTTTATCACGCCTCCTACAGTACCATTGATCTGATACGTGTAAACATTGAGCGCAGTCAAGTTGAAGATGGGCTTCACCGAGAGACTAACTGGCATAGGAGGAGTCACTACTGGTGAGCTAGAGGACTCGAAGATCCATATGACGGGCTTGAAGAACTGCACGTTCACCATGACGTTGTCTCCGTATATCCAATGATCAGCGAACTTGTACTGTCCTCCGGTGTAGGTTGTCCCATTGAACGTCCCTCCGAACCACGTCCAGCTAGTCCATGTGTCTGGGGCATAGACGAACGTGACCACTG
>DAHF01000022.1 GCA_002495845.1 Sulfolobus sp. UBA167 | reverse complement strand
CGAATCGATGAGGGGAACCCTCGCAAGGCTGGGAGGAAGTCAGAGTTTCCTTCTTCCTTCTTATCACGTGTAGATCTAAACTATAATTTCTTTATTGAATTATAGAGAGATTTATATACATGCACACATATATATCCATCTCTTACCATTAGATGTTAAAATTTGCAATAGAGCCCTGAATTGCCCCCCTCTGGTTTTTCCACGGAACCTCTATTCCGTAGTCATACAGTAGTATGGAATCAAGAGATCTAACTACCTCTTCCATGGTAGCCTCTCCGTGGAGCCCGCTCAAGATGATGTCGTGGAATTCGTGCGGAACATAGTCAAGACGTGGGGTGAGTTCGTAAAATTCCCTCAAAACAGTTTGCCTCTTATTCCTATCCTTCACCGCGTCCTCTATCTCGTTCTCAGCCCACTCAGAGAACGGGAAGTTGTTAGTCAATGCGACGTAAAGCGATACAGTGAAAGAATATACGTCAAACTGCTGCTCTACGTTCATTCCGAACCTCTGCATTGGATGTGCATAGTAAGGAGTATAATGTACAGCAGGTATCCCTGCCTTGAGAGCTGAGCCCAAGTCTGAAAGCTTGGGAGTCACCTCAAACGACAGCAATGCCCTCATAGCGTCCTCTCCCATCTTGGGCAATTTCCTATTGAAGAGAATATTAGATGGTTTTATGTCGCAATGTACGTAGCCTTCCTTGTGTACATCTATAACCCCTCTCCCTATCCTGGAAAACATCAAAGCCACAACTTGAGGCCATTTCACCGAGTGTCTTAGCGCAGAGTATTCCTCGCTTACAAGGATCTCCCTGAGGTCTCCTCCTTCCATGTAGTCCATTACAATCGTGGGCGGGCTCGAGAAGTAATCCGTCCAGTTTTCGTCCAGGAAGGATGCGTAAACCCTGACTAAATTGTCCGACCTTTTTGATATCTCCTGCATCTTTGCGACCTCGTAGAGCATTTCCACGAAGGTATAGTCCTTCTTCATGACCTTCATGGCGAACTGCTTTCCGTTCTTCTCAGCTAAGAGCACGTAGCCCATTCCCCCTGTCCCCAAGACACCCTTGATCTCGTAACCGTACATTACGTAGCCTATCCACGACGAGGGATCGAAGAACTCCGGGACGAAAAGCTTGTAAGGTTTGAATTTCCTACAAGCGTCTATCACTCCTTCCCTGCATGCAAACATGAACTCCCTCTCAGCCATTGAGGAAGCATTAAGACCTTCTAGCGCGAGACCCTTAACGTAGGCTGAGCCTGCATTTCTCTTTATCTTCTCAGCCCTCTCAATTACGTCCAGCGCCTTTCTATAGTCTCTGATCTGTATGTAAGACCATGCTAGCATGAGAAGGTTATGGAAAGTGGGCTTCTTCCTGCTAGCCTCCTCGAAGCTGTCCTTCGCAGCTTGGAATTCCTTTTTGTCGAAGAAATACCATCCCATGGAGAGGGAAGGAGCGTCGTAGGTCGGAAGGACGTTCATCGCCTCTTGAAGGAACTTAGCGTTTTTAGTGGAGTAGAAATTGTCAATTAGTGAGTTTGCCTTGCTCCTGAGTTTCGCCTCGAGCTCCCTGTACTTCTCCTCAGAGAAGAAGGAATATATCTTCAGCGCTTCCAATTCCTCTCCGACCTTCTCCATGCACGGCGCTACTATCATCGATATCTCAGGTTCTGTGACCTTAAGCTCCTTGTAGTATCGCACTACTTTTTCGCACTCTCCAGACGAGGCCAGTGTGGAGAACGCTTCCTTTAGAAGGTCCTGATCCTTGTAAAGCTTTAATACGTACTCAGCTACCTTAGGGTCTTTCGCTGCGTTCATGACCGAGGATTTAGATCCCCTCAACACAGGGACTCCGTAAATGAGCTGATACGGTGCGTTTAGTGTAGGAGAGTCTAACTTGCCTGAGTACAGGAACAAGGCATCGTTGGACTCAAAGATGAAGCCTAGTTCCGGTGCGAAAGCTGACAGTCTAACGTCAACAACCTCGTTTGATGGGAGGAGTACAGGTATGGAAGTGAACTTCACCTTTCCTCCTTCAGCTGATACTACATAGCCTATGACGTTTCCTTTGACCTTTATCTTACCGTCGTATTTAGATACTTTTCCATTGTCAAAGAAGTACTTGTCACCGTCCTTGAAGACAACAAACTGCACGATTGAGTATTACCTTGTATAGCTATTAAATGGAGGCGACACATAATACTCTCACATGATCTCGGTTCACATGGTAGTCCCCAAACCTTTAGCATCGACTAACTTTAGGTATGATTTGGAAAGGTACTTTTATGAATTTCCTTAAGAAATTTCTGAGAAATGTCTGTGAAAAAGGAAAAGGGTCTAGAGAAAGAGTTCCGAGCTATTGATGCTGACAACCTAAAATCTCCTTTGTTTGTCTTCTATACACGACTTGATGGAGCGTTGAACATGCTCTAATCAGTAACGAGATTGTCGTTAAAAACATGGGGAAAAATTATCTATTTCATATTTCGTGAACTACACATAGCGGGTTCCTGATTCATTGCCCTTGCCAGCAGTAGAGGGTTGAGCTCCACTACACTGAGAGTCCCGACGCTGATCTTCTCAGGATGTTCAGGGAAGCGT
>DAHF01000043.1:10852-11033 GCA_002495845.1 Sulfolobus sp. UBA167 | reverse complement strand
CTCCCATGTTTTCTCAGCTCTAGCGTCACTTGTCCACTCCAGGGAAAAGGAGTGAGAGTTAGACCAAAAGTATCTTTTTCCACTGTTTCTCCTTTACTGAGGTTCCTCTATTTTCCTGCCGTGATTGTTTGATCGCGTTGATGTATCTAGGCATATTCAAGGTTGGTTTCGCCTTGAATGA
>DAHF01000043.1:0-10669 GCA_002495845.1 Sulfolobus sp. UBA167 | reverse complement strand
CATCCCCTCTGGAAGGGGTCTTCCTCCAACCCACGTTAAGTTAAAGCAGTATTTTGGTTATGAAAAACTTCTTTAATCTTCCTTAAGATAATTTTTAAGTTAATAGCTGTAGCAAATCTCAATCATGGAAGATATGGGATTTAGATGGCTGGTATTTTCTAGAATAATGAGGAGTATAGGGATTATATTTATAACACTTTCATCTTCGCTTTACTTATCATTGATTCATGTGTCAATAGTAATCATAGGAGTTGTGTTTTTAGGTGTGGTCGGGTTCAGCTCCTTACTTTCAATTACATTAGGTTTGATAGGAGACATATATGGTTATAAGAAGTCCCTCATCATAGGTGATTTTATCTCTACCTTAGGCGCTTTTATCTTCTCACTCTCCAGTAACTTCTATCTTATCGCAGCCTCTCTAATAGTGGCTGGAATAGGTGGTGCAGCAGGTGGGATGAGGGGAGTTTACTCTCCGGGTCTATCTGCTTTGGTGGTAAGCAACTGGCCTGACGAGAGGGAAAGGGTTAAGAAAATGGGAATTTTGACTTCATCAGCATCATTAGCCTCAATACTAGGCAGCTCTATGCTAATACTCCATAACTACCTTCCGTTTAATAATGTAGAGAATTATAGAATCCTTTTCTTGGTGTCGTCGTTCTTTCTGCTGGCTTCACTTGTGTCGATTTTAAAGGTAAAAGAAAAGATTAGGCCGAGGAAGACCTCTAAGGTAATGGCAAGGAGCAGCTTTAGTTATGTTTATAAAGTAATGCTGACAAACGCCATGGCTGGGTTCGGAATAGGTTTAGCAATACCTTTGCTCCCCTTGTGGTTTAAGATACGTTATGGTGCAGATTCATCTGAAATAGGCGTAGTCTTTACTCTGTCCTATCTTTTCACTTCCTTTGGGTCTTTCCTAGCCACGAGAATCCATTTGGACGTCTTGAAAATCGCGTCTTTCACTAGGACATTAAATGGGATATTTCTTATTTTAATGGCAATATCTCCTTGGTTCGCCTTAGCTTCTGCTCTCTACCTTTTAAGGGGTATGAATGCCGGGATGGGCGCTCCCAACAGGGTAGCCGTCAACGTGAGAGGAGTCCGTTCAGAGGACTTCGGCGCAGCGTCCAGCATAGAGGGAATAGCTACCCGTGGAGCTCAGATGAGCTCGGGATTGAGCGGGGCATTGATGGAGATGAGCACTTTCTACCCACTTTTCCTTGGAGGCGCGATACAAGCGGTAAGTGGAATATTGTACCTTACTTTGCTTAAGAAACCAAAACCGGAGTCCCAAGTGGTAAAACGTTAATTCTACACATGCATGCATTGTTTCCACAAATAGCTACGTGGCATCTGATGGAAGTGACTATGAAAAACTTTTAAATAATTTTTTTAAAAAATTTTTCATGTGAAATTAACATTAGTTTTAAAAGGAGATAAAGAGCCAGAAGTAGACTTTGGCGGAGTTACTAGATCGCTTATGGATATGTACCAGCAAGGACCGCTTTTCGCCTTTATGATCTCCATACCGCACTGCATGTTCGTTATGACAAAACAAGTGTGTTTCATGAATGGCTTGAAACCCTCTTCAGTCAAAGTGGAAGCTACTTTCATTATCGATGACGAGAAGAAGAGGAACGAAGGTAAGACGGTGATACAGAAGGTGTTTATCTTCATAGAGCTTCAAGGCCTTTCCTTAGATCAGACGAGAAAGGTAATAGACGAAGTTAAGGAGGACTGTCCAGTTTATAATTCATTTCCAGAGAAGATTGAAATAGCTCCAGCTCAATAGAAATGTTGAGAAGCCTAAAAATTGTTACTCATGTCATATAAAAAGGAAATAAAAAAAAGCAACTTTTGATCTAAATGGTAAGAAAAGATTTATAAGAAAGAATTTTCATACTATTGACTATGGTAGAGGAGATAGTAAAAGTATCAAGAAACTATCAAATAACCATACCCGCAAAGGTAAGGCAGAAGTTCCAAATAAAGGAAGGGGATTTAGTAAAGATAACATTTGAGGAAGGTAAGGACGAAGTAACAATTAAGGTATTTGATACTAAAGGCTTTTGAATTAAAGATATCACACTTTTAAGGCTAGTCTTGGTCCCTTTCCTTTATGCACTCTTTTTCTCTATGATTTTATTTTCTTTTTCTATACATCTTAGAAAGTCCTTCAGGCTAAGATACTTATCTTCGATGTTCTCATACGCTTGTCTTCTATCTATAAGGCCTCCATGAAGGCCTGCATTGATCGCTCCAAGGACATCTACCTCATATATATCTCCTAAGTGTACTGCACTTTCCCTCGAATTAGGTACAGCTATCCTGAAGATTTCGGGATCCGGTTTCACTTTTCCTACCTCAAACGAAAATATTACTTTATTGAAGTACTTTTCTAACCCGAAAGTTTCCAAGTGTTTCTTTGCCTTTCCGTTATATGCAGCGTTGCTTACTAGCACAACCTCCATATCTAAGGATCTAACGCTTTCCAGAAAATCTATCACATCGTCGTAGAGGAAGACTTCCTTCTCGGCTTGCCGGTTAACATCTTCAATCCTCTTTACCTCCTCGTCAGAAATGTCAATGTTGAGTTCCGAGAAGACCTCCTTCAATGAGGGCGTATTATTCCCATTTTGGTTCGGCTTTAATTTCCTACCTCTCAACTTTGCAGAAGCTCTAAATATTTGTTTAGCAGAAATAGAATAACCTAAATCTCTAAGGATGTCAGAAATTATTTGGTATCCCCAAGGTTCGTTATGTACTAACGTGTCTCCCAGATCAAGGGATATTACTTCTAATTTCATCAAGGTTGTTAGAATTTGAAAGATAAAAACGTTGCTTAAGTGGCTTAATATGTTTCTTTAACCTAACACGGGTTAAGGGACGAAAGTCTCCTTCCGTAAGGGACGAAATCCCCTTATATAAGAGTTGATTAGTGAAAAAGTGATAGTGATATCAGGACCAAGGCTTAGCTGGGTTTAGTACGGGAAACTTAAGCTTATGGAGAGCGAACCATCTGTAACATCTTTGCGCTGGCATTACAGAACGGTTCGATGGAGCCTCCTGAGTTAAGAATGAGGTTGCTCAAGGAAGAAGAAAAATCGCGAAATGCTCCGTGAGAGGGTTCACGAAGGTTCAACTCTCTATCTCTATTTCGTCTCCCTTGTCAACGACCTTGTAGATAGTCAATGGTCTCTTAGTAGCCCCCTTTCTGGGCTCGCCGGTCTTTAAAGAGAAGTGCGTGAAGTGACACTGGCAAACTAGCTCCTCCCTTATGATGACCCCTGTCTTGTCTAACTTACATCCCAAGTGCGGACACTTGTTACTTACCGCATGAAAGCTATTTCCTCCTAAATAAATTACTAAAATTTCAACATTACCGTCCTTAATTACTTTCTTCTCCCCTACTTTGAACTCAGATTTGCTTATCCTGAGAGACATTGGAGTTCTTCTTCTTAATTGCTCTTGGAAGTACTAAATAAACGCATAGATCTCCGCACATTGTGCACGAGCCGGCTTCTATTGACTTGTACTGCCTGTAAATGTTCTTTGCCCTACCAGGATCCAGAGTTAGGCTGAACATAGTCTTCCAGTCTAGGGAACCCCTAGCTTTGCTCATCTTGTTGTCTATTTCTCTTGCCCTTTTCCCCAGCTTTATCATGTCGCCTGCGTGGGCTGCTATCTTAAAGGCAATTAGCCCCTCTTTAACTTGTTCTGGAGTGGGAAGAGAGAGATGCTCCGCAGGAGTGAGATAGCAGAGCATGTCAGCTCCAGCTGACGCAGCGATGGCTCCTCCTATAGATCCTGCTATATGGTCGTATCCTGCAGCTATGTCTGTGACAAGTATTCCAAGGACATAGTAAGGTACTCCGCCTGAAAGCTCCTTTTCCAGCCTTACGTCCATTTCTATCTGATCTAGGGGCATGTGTCCCGGACCTTCGATCATCACTTGGACTCCGTTCTCTACGCACTTCCTAGCTAGCCTTGAGTTCACCATCAGCTCCCCTACATGAAGTTCATCATGAGCGTCTGCAGTTCCTCCCGGCCTTAGGGCATCGCCCAGGCTTAAAGTCACGTCATATTCCTTGGCTAGCTCCATCAAGTAGTCGAAGTTACTGTAAAGCGGGTTTTCTTTCTCATTATAAAGAGACCAAGCTGCCATAACTGTGCCTCCTCTGCTCACGACCCCTGCAAGCCTCTTAACCTTTGGTATCCTCTTGGCCAGTTCTAAGGTAACTCCAGTGTGTACTGTTACGTAGTCGACTCCGTCCTTGAACTGCTTCTCGATGACCCTGAAAACATCGTCTTCGGTGAAGTCTATCACGTACTTTCTCTTAGTGACCATCTCGTAGTATACTTGGTATATAGGGACAGTGCCTACGGGCATAACAGCGCTAGAGATTACTTTTCTTCTCATATAGTCTATGTCCCCTCCGTCAGTTAGGTCCATGATCGTGTCTGCTCCGTATTCGTTGGCTATTTCGACTTTCTTCATTTCTTCCTCTACGTTGTAATGATCTGTAGAAGCACCTATGTTAACGTTTACCTTAGTCGAAAGCCCTTCCCCAATTGCGGTGAAGCGGGTTATGTTATTCCTTGTCACGTTCCTGAAAATGACTGCCTTGCCTGAAGCTACTTTATCCCTCAAGAAAACAGGGTCGATCCCTTCCTTTTGGGCTATGATCTTCATTTCCTCGGTTATCTGGCCTCTTCTGGCTAGATCCATCTGCGTGGGCATTTCTTCTCTAGTATAACTTACTTTATAACTCAATTATATAGGTTCCTTTTTAAAGACCATTTGGGGGTTTAATTTATAATGTCAGAATTCAGTATAAGTAACTAAGAGGTAGAGAGAGATGATAAGTTTAGAGGACGCTATAAGGTCTAAGGTGGACTATAGAATAGTGGAAGTAGCGAGAAGTTCACCTTCCACGGAAGTGAAGGCTATAGTCTTGACTAATGTTCCTCCGTCAGAGGATGTAGTCAATGATGTATCTTCCTCTGCTAAGGTGAATAAGGTTTATAATTTTATGTCTGTAATAAAAATTGAGGGGAAGGCAAAGGATGTTGCCTCCCTAGCACAGAAGGAGTATGTAAAGTACATAATGTTGGAGGAAATAGTAATAAATACATTGACGGAGTACTGAGTTGAAATATAGAGAATGGCAGAGGTTGTTAAGAGAAAAAATAATTTTTAGCTTGAAGCAAAATGGTGTAATTCTTTTACAAGCTCCTACCGGAAGCGGTAAGACTTTCTTTGCTTTAGATGTAGCTTTTTCTGTATCAAACAAGGTACTAGTTGCTGTCAGAACCCATAATGAGTTTTATCCATTTTATAGAGAAATAAAGAATCATTTCCAAGATAAGAAATACATTTCATTAGTAGGCAAATCGAATTCTTGCTTGTTGGCTGAAGAGAAGGTAAACTCTGAAGATATATCTTGTTCTGGGTGTACTTATCTTTCTTGGAAAGACGTTGAATTCCAAGGTTCTCCTTTCGAATATCTTGTCAAACTCAAGGAAGAGGGGAGAAAAGAAGGGTTCTGCCCTTATCACTCGATACTCAATTCAGTAGAGAAAGCTGACGTTGTTTTACTTACATACCCTTACCTTTTCATACCATCGCTTAGGGACTCTCTAGGCATAACATTGAGCGACTATACCATAGTCGTAGACGAAGCCCATAACTTGGATAACCTCTTAGACTTGGAGGAAAGAAAGATCTCTCAAGGATCAATAAATTTAGCTGTTAAACAAGCTGAAAATGAAGAAACCAGACGAATTTTAGATAAACTTAGATCTAAAATGACTAGTGTAGTTCTGAATGAAAGGAAATATGTACTGATAGATAAAAATCGCGTAAATTCTCTTCTTGATAAGGAGGAATTGTCCATGATAGAGGACGAAGCCTCCCATCTTTCGCAAAAGATGATAGCTCAGAGGAAGATAACTAGTAACCATCTTCTCTCGATAGTTAAATTCTTTGATGCAATAAAAGACAATGAAGTCAAAGTTTTCTCGTCAAACAATAGCCTTATAGCTAAACCAGTTTCTTCGATGAAATACTTAGATATTTTCAATGAAAGGGACGTGAAAGGAATATTCATGTCTGGCACTCTCCAAAGCAAAGACTATTTTTCCTCCGTTTTAGGGCTGAGAGGTGATGCAGTTTATGTTGATGTAGAGAGAGAATTTGGAAGAGTTGGAGGTCAATACGAGTGTTTCATAGCGCTTGACGTTACCTCATCATACGCGTTAAGGGGAGAGGAGATGAGCAAGAGATTTGCGTCTTACCTCCTTAGAATATACTATCAGTCAGTAAAGCATGTTCTTTCAGTGTTCCCTAGTTACGAGATGATAGAGAAGATCTCCTCATTCATAAGGTCAATTAATACGTTCATAGAAACACCAAGGACTAAAATAGACGATCTGATGGAGCATGTTAAGCACACACCTAAGGTATTGATAATGGCAACTGCCAGGGGCAAACTTTCAGAAGGAGTGGAGATCTCTGAGTATGGAAGGAGCATGATAAGTGACGTAGCTATAGTCGGAATCCCTTATCCTCCTTTGGATGACTACATGAAGGCTAGGGCCGAAGAGGTTTCCAAGATTTCTAAGAAGAACTACTTGGAGGAGTTGATGCAGATGCCGGCCTACATTTCCGTAAGGCAAGCCATAGGAAGGAGCATTAGAAGTCCAGAAGACAAAAGTAACGTCTGGTTACTTGACAAGAGATTTAACAATCTATGGTGGAAGAAAAATATTAAATGTCTAAACCCTAAGACTATTCGTCTCTAGGATGAAGGTAGAGGTTTTCACTCATAGAAACTGCACTGAGTGCCACATTTTACTTGATTACCTAAAGGAGAAAGGGCTAATTGACAAAGTAGATGTCATAGATACTGAAAAATATCCTTTTCTAGCATTTGAGAGAGGGGTCATCTCCACTCCTTCAGTTTTTGTAGATGGAAATCTTATTTTTGCAGGAAAGGTTGACTTTGATGAGCTAGAAGATATTCTAAAGGGGAACAATGTTACCTCCAGCGTTCAAGAGAGCCAGCTTCTAGAGAAGCTCATGGAAGGAATTGTAGATTCATTCGCTGCTACCGCATGGATTTACGTAAACGGTAACCTTTCTTTATTCGTAGAGCAGAAGGACTTCGTTATGGCAGTAACTGGAATAGCTATCGACGATAGAAGGGAACAACTTTACCTTAGAATCGTAGAAGATGTGAAAGAAAATGGAGACGTGCTATTAGAGAAATGGAAAGAAAAGATGGTGAGGAATATTACCTCTAACTTCGTCAGGGAGCTTTATTGGCTTTATGGACGTAAATTAGAAAAAGAGGACGTAGCCAGAGTGTATCCTTTGGAGGTCTTCTCTCACTGGTTGATGATCAGAGGCGGAGCAGTTGGACGAGTTGGACTTAGAATCTATCCTTTGAGCGACAAAAAGGTGATCAGCAGGATATCTGAAGCCTATTTGTATTTATTTAATAATTATGATTCTCTGTGGGAAAAAGTCATTAATGAACAAAGCAAGTTAGAGAACCTAACTTCCTAACTTTTATCATCAACTTAAAATTCTAGCTTTCATTTTTTATAAATAGCTATTATCTTTTTTATTGAGTTAATAGGGTGAATATAAAACTGTCAATTGCTTGATTCCTTTATGGAGTCACTAGATTTACGCGGGAAACCTTGTGAAGAATTCATACTTGAACTCTCAAAGTATTTAGTAAATTTAAAAGTTGGAGAAAGTCTAAAAGTAATAACTGATCAAGATAGAATAATTTGCACGCATCAGCTATTGAGAAATGCCCCTCGTTTCATTTTCAAGGCTGACACAGTTGAAGACCACGCAGAAATAACAATAAAGAGAATGAGATAGGCATCCAAGATAAATCAGGCGGGGAAGAAAACTAAGGCAAGATATATTACATTTTCTTAGTTGCTCTTACATAATTTGCCATCTATTATCGATATTTCATCCTTTTCTTCTTTTATCTTAGCTTCTATCAAAGGAGTTAGATCTTTCTTGATTCCAAGCTCGTCTAAAGATATGCACTGCTTTCCATCTGATAGTAATTCTTCTTTTATGCTGGAAACTATGCTATTGACGTCCTTTAGGTAGTCCTTATATTTCACGACTGCTGAAGCGTCCTCTAGCATTTTTATGGAAGATGATAGAATAGTGATTTTCCTGCACATAGGAACACCTTCGTTTATCACTGTTTGTTTTATTCTCTGTAATATTTCTAATTTTGTTATATTAGTTAGAAAAGGATATACTGATATTAGAGCAGAACTCTCGTCAATTAAACCATTGATGAAATCTTGAACGTAGTTTAGTCCTCTCTTCATTGTGTCATAGGAATAATCTATCTTGTTTATTCCTTTCAACTGTTTAGCATTTATTATGGACTTAAATATTTCTACATTTCTATTCTTTTCTTCTTTCATCTCATTTATATTTTGGAGTAATAAAAGGAGATTGTCGAGGCAATTGTTTATCTTTTCCATTATTACAGAATCCACTAGCTTATCGTAGAAGGAAGGTAACTTCTCTATATCTGGTATTACTCTTACGTCATGAGTGAGCTCTATCCCTGTGATCTCATTAAGTTTATCAGCAATCTTTAGCACAGTCTGTGTTGCAAGTATGTACTCTTTCTCGATTTTGGAAAGTATTCTAGCAACAGTGTAGGAAGTATTGGAATCTATTTTAAATTCCTCTTTAGGTATATCTATTTTATCTATTACTAGTCCCTTGCTCTTTAACTCATCTATTACATTGTTGAAGGTGATTATTTTTTCAAATATGATGTCGTTAATGTATTTAGAGACGCTTGACAGTGTGGCGTCCATCTCTTCCCTTAGCTGATCCAAACATTTTGGGGAGTTGCATTCTCCTATTTTCTTATTTATTTCTTCCATTTTCATGAGGGCACGTTGTACGTTATTTGCGACTGGAAAATTCTCGCTTTTCATTGTATCCAGATCCTTAAGTCCCTTTATTGCCTCTTGTAGGTCTTGCGTTAGGCTCTTCTTCTTGAGTGTTATTTCATTCTTGTAAACCGAGGCTGAAACGAAGTAGGAATACCCCACATAAGTCGAAATTCCTGCTAATGACATTACTGAAGATAATAACATGACCTCTTTATTCAAGGACGAGAAAGACATCGATAACATAATTGAGGAGATAATCGGGGGAACTCCAGCTGCGATCGCTATTCCGTTCTTTAGATAGAAAGACATTATGCTCGCTATTTCAATGAGAATAGGTGCAATTATCAAGAATATTCTATCTGCAGATGATATGTTTAGCAAAAAAATCGAGAAGAAAGGAAGAGGTGAGATTATTGATGCACCAATATCAGCTTTCTTTTGTGTAGCCGCGAAGAAACCTGCGATAATTAATAAAGGAAAGTCAACTAGGAGGTAATTGACCGTTGAACCTATCAATGATGATATTATAGACAAGGAAATCACATAGGAGCTCAGATCAAGGTATTTTGCATAATTTATAATAGGAATTATTACCAATAATATTAAAGATATGGAAGAAAAGACTAAAAGCTCTATATTCGGTTTTCCAAGTAGATATGTACCTAGAAGAGTGTAGGTCTTTAGGAACTCGAAGGTAATTGCTCCAATAATTATTAAGGCTGGTATCAGGCCTGCTAGTAGGATTGACGCTACAACTATCAGCGCAGTGATGAAATAGTTAACTCCATATGATAATGGGACTATTTTCAATAAATTGAATGAAACGAAACCTGCTAATATTCCGATTATAACTCTGTCAATGTAGTTATATAATTTATCTATAGTTGGAAACCTAATAGTCATTACATCTTTCATTTATAAAGACTAATAAATAGACTTTACTGTCTAGTAAATATAGAGTTTATGCTAAAAATCAACGCTAGTATGTCGACGATCATGTTTATATTAATTTACTTCGTACATAAACTCTATTAACATAAAAGATATAAACGATAGATTCTCATTAAAGTCATGGCTCTTCAAGTAGAGTTCAAAAAATATGAATTGCCTCCACTTCCATATAAGTTAGACGCCCTTGAACCATACATTAGTAAAGATATAATAGACGTCCACTATAATGGCCATCATAAGGGGTACGTGAATGGAGCTAACTCATTCTTAGATAGAATGAACAAGCTAGTAAAAGGTGAATTAGCTACTGGGCAATATGACATGATGGGTCTAATGAGAGGATTAGTTTTCAACATAAACGGCCATAAGCTCCATGCTATGTATTGGCAAATGATGGCACCTAACGGAAAGGGAGGTGGAAAGCCCGGAGGAGCTTTGGCAGACTTGATCAATAAGCAATACGGTAGCTTCGATAAGTTCAAGCAATTATTCAACGATGCTGCTAATTCCTTACCCGGCACTGGTTGGACTGTACTCTACTATGATCAAGAGAACAGCAATCTACAAATTATGACTTTCGAGAACCACTTCCAGAACCACATAGCCGAACTTCCGATCGTGATGATAGTAGATGAGTTCGAACATGCCTACTACTTGCAGTACAAGAACAAGAGGGCTGACTACATAAACGCTTGGTGGAACTTGGCCAACTGGGACGAAGCTGAGAAGAAGTTGCAAAAATATCTAAAGAGCTAAAACTTTTTCT
>DAHF01000045.1:3315-8456 GCA_002495845.1 Sulfolobus sp. UBA167 | reverse complement strand
TTAACGGAGTATATCACGGACGATGATATTGTAACTGCCCTATTCATTACCTTTATGTCCATTACATTCACCGATTATATAATATATTTTTCAAAGAATAAAAGACTTTCTTTAAAAAGGGTATAAAGCTAATAAAAAACTTTAACCTAAAGGGGGTTAATGGGACGAAAGTACCCTTCTGGAGGAAATGAACCCTAGAAGAGTTTTTATTACTAATCATGAATAATATCTAGACCAAGGCTGAAAGAGCTTGGTATCCATGGGACCGGGAAACTTACACTGTGGAGAGCTAACCCTCCGTAANNGGGGCATCATAGAACGGTTCCGTTCGATGGGACCTTCGTTGTGGATTAAGATCGAGTTGCTCAAAGAAGCAGGAAATCATCATCGCGAGGTGAAGATATCCTGTGAGGGCAGGGCGGTTCAATGAGTCAGGACTATATATTTCTTATGAGAGATATGCTTTGTGGACTTGTTGAATTTCAGCAAACGTTTAAGAGATCTCACAAGTTAAAATTGTAGAACTTGAGATAGATTGAAAAGAAGATAATATAGTAATTCAATGTAAAAATATTCAACAGATCAAGTAAGCAGAGAAGATATTCACTATACACTTGATGGAGGAAAGCGCTCTCTCTCGTTCCTTATATAAATGAGCTAAACGTTATCTTTATCTCTCTGACTTTTTTGACATTCAATTTATCATGAATTAAAAATATCTTGTTATTAAAAATGGAGAAATCTCTGCTCACAAACGTTGAGAATGCTTCAGCTTGGAATATTCTCTGAACACATAGATGGACTCGCCGAGCAACATGAAAGCTGACATGAATAGAAGAAAGTCCAACGGTATTGCCACGACGTAGAATATGCTAGAACTCATGTATGAATACATGAAGATTCTTGCTATATATGATCCTAACCAGATGCCCAGTATGATTGGAGATCTCTTGTAATAGATCTCCCCTTGGTTGAGGAATACTTGCGAGCCCTCACCGAACCTGCTACCGAGGACTACTCCCACGACAGAGCCTAACGCGACTGCGATCAAGACCAAAGGAGAAATGTCGGTGAAGAGTATGAATAACCCCAGGATAACATAGATCAATGGTCTCATGAAAATATTGAAAGGTTTCACTTTTCTCCCCCTTAGAGATCTCAGGGAGGAAAAAGTTATGAACACTGCAATGAGTGCTATGTAAAAAAGCTCTGATTGTTGATATGTATAATCAGCATACATGGATTAGAGAAGTATGAGAAATCTTTAAGACTTATTGGAAGTTCATATATTGAACTAGGATTAAATTGAGAAAAGTGTAAAGGTAGGGGATAAGGATTTTACTTGACTCTACACGTTATAGGCATGGAATGGATTGATGCTTTCAAGGACAAGCTAGAAAAGTCCCTAGGTTTTTCGATGTATCCATATCAAGAGAAGGTTACCAATGACGTAATCGAAGCCCTGAGAACGTCTAGATTCGTCGTAGTGTCCATGCCTACGGGGTCAGGAAAGACGGTGGTCGAGCTCGCCATCGCATATTACTTGACTACAAAAGGACATAAGAACGTAATAGCGTTGGAACCGACAAGGCTCCTCTGCGACCAGATGTATCATAACTTCTGGAGCAAGGTCTTCGAAAACGTTGGAGTAGAATACGAAGGAGAATGCACCAGCTTCAATCAAAACAAATCCGTGGTCGTCTCCACTCCTTTCACTTCTGCAAAATGTTCTCCGAGGGTGGACTCCCTGGTTGTAGATGAGGTGCATCATGCCTTCGGAGACCCGAGGTATTCAGACGCGATAGTCGAAATGAACCCGAAGTTCTTAGTAGGGTTCACTGCTTTGCTACCCAACAGTAGGAGATACAAGCTTGACACTAAGATCTACAGCAAGTTCGGATCANNCCCGCCGTTCTAACGTACGACTTCAAGACCCTAGCGGAGATAGACCCTTCTTTCAAGCCACCGAAGGCAATAGCTGACCTTTTCGACTCCGAGATGGACGGGCTCGAGGACTTGGCGTATGAGGCTATGATGATGGGCAAAGTGAAAGGAAACAAGGACACGGTGAAGTTCCTGGAGACTACGCTCTACAGTTACGGAAAGAGGGCTTTTTGCGACAGTTTTGAGAGGCTAGTTAACAAGGTAGGCGAACACCCAGCCCTCCAAGGGCTGTGCAACGGCGAAGGATTAGGCCATAAGGCCAGGGCTTTGAAGCAGGTACTCTCTACTTACAAGGTTGAAGACTTCAGCCCAGTCCTCATCTTCACCTCCAGGAAGGCAACAGCAAGCGAGTTCGAAACTACCTTAGCTTCCATGGGAGGAAGGGTAAAGGTACTTACCGGAGACGCCAGCAAGGAGGAGAGAAAGCACATAGTAGACGAGGCAAAGAGAGGCGACGTCGACGTAATCGTTTCCACAATAGTAGGAGAGGAGGGTGTAGATATCCCTGAGGCAAAGCTCTTGATCATGACAGACGTTCCACAGAGCCCCCTCCGTTTCTATCAGAGGTTGGGAAGGCTGATCAGGAAGGGGGAGGACGGAGAAGGGGGGATCAAGTACCTCGTGGTGACGTTGACTCCTAAGACGCCGGAATACGACAACTTGGACGAAGCGATGAGGAACTTATTCAACGAAGGGGTTGACGTCAGCTACATCGTGGAGAAGAAGGGAGGCAAGGGACCGGTAGCTAGGGTCGTGGATATAATTGAGAAGTCCGATGGAGAGGTCTCCTTCCTTGAGGTCACCCACGGGAAAGACATATCCCTGGAGGAATACATGATGAGAACAGGGGACAAGAAGACAAGCGATAAGAACGCTCTATTCTACGAGTTCTTAACCTCTAAGAGCAAGGTGAAGGAAATAGGCGAGTTCTCCGACTATCTAGACAGGGCAATCAGAGGGGGAGACGTCCTTTACTACTACGACGTGGAGAAGACGGGTGAAATACTTTCGAAAGCCCTCCTCGGGAAGTACTGCACTCTCTGCTACGGAGACACGTGCAGTAAAGTCTGCGACCCGTGGACTCAGAGGATAGGCACTATCAAGTCGTTCTCACTGGGCAAGAAGGAGCTCATGAGGGGATTGGCAAGGATGGTACTCAAGGGAAAGAAGGACGAGGTGATAGCTATTCTCTCCAAGAATGCTGAGAAGGAGAAAGACGAAATCGAGAAGATGGGGAAGGAGTTCTCCTTGAACGTCGTCGAGAGCTTCAATAAGACCAACAACGCCCTCACGGTAACCCTGACCTTCACCGCCCACTTGGACGACATAACGGTTTACCCAAAGGTGAAGATAAGTTACTATGACGTAGAGAGCGAGGATATGAAGAAGATAGCAACTGTCAACTGTAGGGCTATAGGATACCACGCTGGCTTGCTCTTTTACAGGACTTTAGAGACAGCTAAGGGAGGGAGCTAGACTCGGAAGAGGTTATTGAAGAACGTCCTAGAAGTTCTTCTCGCCATTCATCTCAGTCTCGACTAAGGTGAAGTTCAACATTGGAGTCCCCGACTCTCCCTTTTCATTTCCGATTATTGAATTAACCGGCTTACCGTCTAAGTCGAAAAGGTTGTTCTTGAACATGAATATCACGCCTTCTGGGACGTCATCTGTCTTCACAAACCTTACCCTAATTTTCCCCCATTTGCTTTTGAGATACCCTACCCCGTCTAGACTAGAATTGAAAGCGAAGGCCTCCTTCCTTCCGTATATTTCCTTGAATTGAGAGTTAGTGAAGTTTGGGTGGGACCCGAAGACGAGCACCTTCCCCTTCGGTGTCCTCTCGAGAGTAGGTATCTTGAAGCGGGGTTCCGCGGGTTCAGGTTCAGGAAGCTTCACCATACCCTTGGATTTCAGCTCTACGATATCTACGCCGGTTGCTTTCTCCACCGCAACCCAAGGGTCCTCCCATACTGACTCGTCATTTAATCCCATTTCCTTTGCAATGGCTCTCATGAGGGTAACCTCATCTACTCCGAGCTTAGGAAGTACGGGCTTGTTGTAGACCAAGTATCTATGCCAGTAGCTGTAGACCACGTCCTCCTTTTCCAAGTAAGTCGGTGCGGGCATCAACACGTTAGCTACCTTAGCTGTCTCGCTCACGAAAGGATCATGCACCACTAGGAAGAGCCTACCCTCCTCCACTGCCTCAACTATCCTATCAGACCCGGGAAGGGAGTGTAAGGGATTAGAGTTCCACACGAACATAAAGGTGATACTACCTCTTTCGACTTCTCTATATAAATCTGCCATGCCCACGACCCTAGAAGGTTTAGATGTACCCCTGAGGTAAGAGAAGTTTATCCCATAACTTGAGTTGGAGTAGTAAAAGCCCCTCTTGATCCCTAGCAAAGAAGGTATCATGGATATCATAGAGATCGCCTTACCCCCCTGAAAAGTCCTCCCCAATGCGAAGCCTATGATTGTGAGGGGTCTCTTCTCTACATAGATAGACGCAAGCTCCTCCACTTCGTCCCTCCCTACCCCAGTCTCCTCCTCTATGACTTCCCACGGGGTATGTATTTCCTCACCGTATCCCATCTCGTGGAGAGACTTTAGGACTCCGATGGCTAGAAAGGCGTCTGATGAAGGCCTTATGATGAAGGCTCTGTCGCTCTCCTTAGCTGTCGAGGACATCCTCACGTCAATGGTCGCTATGTATTTCCCCTTCATGAGCTTCCAGCCGTGTATGAAGTTAGTCTTTGGGTCAGAACCCCATACCACGAAGGAGTCTGCCTTAGAGAAGTCCTCCGGCGTAGCCCCGAAAGAGGAACCGTAAACTTTAGAGATAGCCATGTGCCCTTCCAAACTGCAGATCGAGTAATCTGTTGTCGCGGAGTGTATGGCATTCCAGAGTCTGGCCGGGAAATACCAAGTTAGCAACCCCTGGTTTCCGTCATATTCCACGTGGATCACTTCAGTGGGCTTCCTTGCCTTGATCTCCTTCACTACTTTCCTCACTGCTTCATCCATGGTGACATGAGAACCATCAACTGTAAATTCCCTTACTCTATTCAAGGAATTCCTCTTTAGATCCGTATTCCCTCTGGAGCAAGTGAAACCTTGAAACGGAAACAAAGGAAGTGTTTTGTGAGAGGAATCAAAGACACATGTATCATAACAGTCCCTAGTACAAGCTA
>DAHF01000045.1:0-3300 GCA_002495845.1 Sulfolobus sp. UBA167 | reverse complement strand
CACGTCAATTAAAATGCGCGTTTACATGCACAAATGTACGCTAGGTTTGCCACCTTAGGAAAAGATCTGCTGGTGTCTATAAACATGTCTTTCCGGGTTTTTCGATCTAAAGTTAAAGTTTAGTACGTCATTTCATCACTTACAAAAAAGACATGACATTAAATCTCCGCCAGTCATGATCCTGTAAGTTGAAAGGTGACTTCATACATATTTTCATATTACAATAAAAATATTTTTTCCCTCTTATTTTATTATTGAAATTGGAACAATCTCCTCAGTTCATTTCCATCAAAGCCAGCTTTTCATATAATCAAATAGTATTAAGGTGCTTTGACTTTTTATAAGATAATACTAACTTATGAATATGAAAGTATTCCTTCTATCCCTCTTGATACTCTTAGTTCCTCTACTGTTCTTTACAGTACCTTCATCTGCCTCTTCCTCGTCTAGCCTCACCATGAGTAACGCAATGGGGATCTCGGATGTAGGGATCCTAAACACGCAGGAAGGGAACATATCTTATACCTTTTACGCTCCCGCCATAGCAGGGCTAGTGAACTTCTATGGAGGGAGCTTCTACACCTTCAATGGCACCTCTTACTCTCCAGAGGCATCGTTCCAGCTCGACGGAGTGGTGCAGGAGGGAAGCCAGTACTACTGGGCACAGAACATGCCCATTATTGAGAATCTAGGGAACGGTGTCTTCTCCGTTCAACTCTCAGACATGATATGGAACGTGACTAACTCTCACTCGTTCATTTCAGACCAAGTTATAGGTCAAGGAAAAGTCTCTTACATGCATGGAACAACGGTGTATCAATATGCTGAGAGCAGACCTTTCCTGACCCACGTTCCTTTCACGTTGGAGCTATTCACAGCCTTAAATAACGTTGGAGGTAACGCGCACATCCTATTCTATTTCGAACTGATTAACTCTACTGAGATCTACATCGGGGAATTCGATAACGTTACAATCTACGGAATGTCTCAAGCCCCTCTGTTCATAGCTGGAGGAACCAACCCAAGCGGACTGAACGGCTTTGAGATGATAGCCTCAGCGTCAAACGACTTCTCCACCCTCATAGTGAACAGCTGGAACGCGTCCATGTGGCTTGGGTACAAGTACAATAACGATTATTACACAGTCCCCTCGGCTCTCTCAAGTTCGTTCGGAATTACGGGGAACGTCAGCTCGACCTACGGGATCTCAGAAGTGTGGAACAACTCCGACAACGTAGTGGAACAATCTGCAGGCAAACCTCCTCAAGGTTTCTTGTGGAACGTCTCCGTCGGGGCAACGTACTCCAACGGCCACGTGATAACTACAGTCACACCAGGAGGTTCACAGTGGAGTGTAGACATAAAGAACGCCCAGACCGGGGCCACCGTTTTCTCAGCTCCCGTGAACGGTTCATACGAGTCGTTCAATGAAACGTTACCTCAAGGATACTTCATTGCGACCTTCCAACTCGATGCGGGATCGTCCGTGATCTACTCAGCACAGTCCTCATTCTCCACAGTTGACGATGCTTCGGTAACAGTCAAGTCTATAGTACCCTACTTTTACGAGAACGGACTTAAAGAACCATCAAACAGCACTATATACGTGAGCCTACCATCTACTATTTCTTTCCCTACGTCTTATCCCATTTCAAACGGTGAGAGGCTCTTCCTACTTTACACCACAGTGAACGGACAGAGGGAGGGAGACTTGGTTAACATCACCACTCCTGGAGTTTACACTATCTCTGCCACATATACTCTCCAATACGAGGTAGGGTTCCCCTTCAACGTCACATTGACTTCAAACGGAGAGCAAGAGAACTTCAAGATAGGCTGGGTAGATGCTAACTCCTCAATCGTTGTTCCACAGCAGACAGACTATATCTCTCTCGGGACTAGGGCTATAGTTTCTCCGATTAACTTCACAGCATATACTCCGATAAACATTTCACTGCACTACATAGAGCAATACTTAGTAAATTTCCCCTTCAACGTCACTTTCAGTATAGGAAATTCCAGCTACTTCCTCAAATCTGCTTGGGTCGATAGAGGATCGTCGCTTATCATCCCATCACAAATACACTACGTTACGCACGAAGAGAGATACTCTGTAGAGTCTTCCAGGTTTGAGGTTACAAGCCCCTTGAACTTCACACCGATTTACGCAGTTCAATACCTAGTCGAGTTCCCGTTCAACCTGACTGTCTCCGTTAACGGGACTGTGATGAACTTCTCCACAGCGTGGATAAACGACTCTTCCGTGGTAATATCAACCCCACAGGAGGTCAACATCAAGCCTGGGGTCATGTACAACGTGAGTCCTTTCTCATTCCAAGTTGAGGGACCTCTGAACTACACTCCCTCATACAAGGTCTACTACTACTTGGGAATTACGTCCCCCATCCCTGCCCAGTTGGACGGCACTAACACTACAGTCACCAGCGGGTATTACATGAACGGGACTTACATTAAGGTGTTCAATGTATACTACATTAACTCTGGGGAGAGGCTTATCATAGAAAGCAATGTTTCTTACCTCACATTGACTTCACCCACGTATGTGAAGGTAGCCTATGTGAAGCAATACCACCTCGACTTACCCTTCAATATGACGTTCTACATCAACGGTGAGAAATTTACCAACATATCGTGTTGGGTGAACGCTAGCGCCTCCGTCAAGGTCCCACAGCAGTTCATATACGTTAGCCACGTGGAGAGATACAACGTGAGCGAAATTTCTTTCACTATGAACGAAAGCGAGAGCTTAAAGCCACCATACGTGGTGGAGTACCTTGTAAAAATAAACGGAAATTCCACATGGTACCCAGCTGGAAGTACCTTGATGCTCAGCGCACCTCAAGGCTTCTTCCAGACAGTGACATGGAACGGAACTTACAATGAACCTAACGGTGCTACAATAAAAGTAGACCAGCCTATAGTGGAGAGCTCTACCACTTCCCTGAACTATGTGAACTTAGGGATTGTGGTCACGATAGTAGTCCTAGCGATAGCTCTGCTTGTAGCTGTGTTCATCAAGAGGAGGCCCAAAAAGTAAAGGAAAAAGAAGAAGGAAAGAAAGAGATTTAAAACTTTTTACCTTCTCATGTAGAAAGCTGTCTATTTCTCTTTTCTTCATTCTAGTAGAAAGTGTTTCAAGTTAGCTATCGCTAATGTAGACTGACATTACGTCAAATAAGGTGACGTTAAGAGCTTCTTAATGCAATAGTGAAAATTATTTTCTTATTTTTAAGTCTCTGATGCTTAGCTAATCTATTGAATATTTTTACATTAAATTAC
>DAHF01000065.1 GCA_002495845.1 Sulfolobus sp. UBA167 | reverse complement strand
GGACGTTCTTACATTTAAATATAAGGGGGTCATCTATCCCTCAAGAAGGGGTCTTCCGCCCCCTTAAACTCCCTTTAAGATAAAAGGACGTCTACATGCTAAAAACATAGACTGAGAATGTCTTCAGACTTGGAAAGAGAAGATAAATTTAGACTTCTTCAAGGGGTTGTAGGGCGTAAAGCAAACCTAATCGCTTAAAAATGTTTCCATGATAATGTGTGAAAACGATCCAAGATGAAAATAATAACCGTAAAGTTACCTGAACAGTTCCTCGAGTCTATAGATGAGTTAGTTAACACAGGGAGATATACTAATAGGAGTGAAGTTATAAGAGCGGCTTTGGGAGATTTTATACGAAAGGAGCTTTGGATCTCCGAATGATGAAAGCTGGTATTTTTGAGCTATGATATGTGACATCAGAACTGAATCGACGTTTTTTGAGACCAATTATTTAAGTTCATTTTTCAATCTTTCGAGGATGATAAAAGAAGGAGATCTAATTGTGATTTGGATCGATAGCAGGAGGATTTACTTAACTAAGGTAGACCCAAAGAAGAGGTTCAGCTCCGACAAGGGATACATAGACATGGAAAATTTGGTCGGAAAGAATTTCGGAGAAAAGATTCAACTCTCCACTGGTAGGGAAGCATACATCCTGAAACCAACTCCAATGGACATATACAAGGGTTTGAAGAGACCTACTCAGGTACTCTATCCTAAGGACGTTGCTTACATTCTATATCTCCTAGGCGTATCTCCAGGATCTACCGTAGTCGAAGCCGGAACTGGGTCTGGCTTCATGACTATATCGATGGCATATTTCCTTGGAAAAGACTCTAAGATAATCTCTTACGATATAAGGCAGGATACTCAGAACTCGGCTAGGAAAAACGCTGAGGTTCTAGGGCTAAACGATAGAATCACATTCAAGATTGGAGACATAAGGGAGAAGATAGACGAGACAAACGTGGATGCCATCTTCCTAGATATGCCTGACCCGTGGAACGCAATAGAACCTTCATATAACTCGCTTGCACCTTCAGGATCACTTGTAGTCTTTGTTCCGACTTTAGTCCAAGTAGAGAAGGCCTATCTCTTCATGAAGGACAGATTCATTGACGTTCACGCTGAAGAGCTGATGTCAAGGGAGTATCAACTGAAGGAAAACGCCGTGAGACCTAAAAGTATAGGAGTGTGGCATACCGGGTACTTAATTTACGGAAGGAAATCGTTAAAAGGAGATTAACATTATAGTACTCTGTGTCAGAAAACAATCCTGGTATAAATGTTAAATTAGTTATCAAATTTGAGGAAGAAACAAAATCTCTAAAGGCTGATATAGCTGAGGACTCTAAGAAGATACTCAACATAGCCACTGCTTCATACTCAGAATTAAAAGAAGAGGCTGAAAAAAGACTTGCAGAGATATACAATACAATAGACAAAGATAAGAGAAATACTTTGGACTCCATGAGAAAGGAATATTCTTCTTCAAGAGAAAAGAAGATATCCGAAGTTAAGGTCGCGGGAGAGAAAAACTTAGACAAGGCTGTGGAGCAACTCTTGGACTCTCTCCTCGGTGCTTTCAAATGAGCGCTGTAAATGCTTACTTACATTCCGTAAGTAGGACAATAAAGACTAAGATCCTCACTCGAGGTGACGTTGGAGAGCTCATGGCTGAGGAGGACTGGAGACAAGTCTTCAACACGTTAAAGGAAAGGGAATACATAGATGAGATTCCCTCTTCCATTGAAGAAGGGGAAAGACTAATTCTGAACAGACAAATACACATGGTAGAGAAGCTTCTAGGATATTCATATAATTCTAAGATATCTAAGGACATAGTCACTTTGTATTTGTATAACCTTTTGCTTGATGAGTTCAAGAGCATCGTAACTTCAACGATAAATAAGAGACCGTTAGCCTTGAAGTTCCACGGGGAATTAGAAAGATTTAACGATGGTATTCCAACGTCTGAGGAGGAACTACGCTCCGCAATAAACGGAACTATATTTGGGGAAGCTTACGCGTTTGCCTCCAGTTACGGCTACAAGAACGTGACCCAGTTGCTTTCCCTCCTTGACCTCTATTTCATAGATAAACTCTCCAATATCGTGGAGACCCTCAAGGGAGATTGGAAGATGCCAGCTAGGTCGATAATATGCAATTATCAGGACTATTACGCGCTTAGCATGGCTGTATATCAAGGAATCGCGGTTAAACACCTATGCCAAACTAAGGAAGACCTCATCAAGGATCTAGTGAGCGCGGACTATAAAGAAAAAGGTGAAGTCCTAAAGAGATTCGAACAAGCTAAGTCGATTCCCTCGAGGTCTCCTCCAGAGATCTTATCTAAGCTTTGGAATCAAGCCAGAAAGGAGGCTAGAAAGAGCTCATTGAACGTCTTCATGGGTCAGACCTTCAGTCCTATAATTGTCATGGCTACAAGCGAGATGTTGAGGCTAGATTTAGGCGATATTCTAGCTATCGTAAATGGTAAGAAGCTTAAGATGGATAACTCATCCATACAGGAAATGATCTCTTACGATCTGGTCTAACATTTTTTCATCCACTATGTAGCTATCTCCTTCCATCATTATCGTGAAGTTTACCAAAGCCGGAGGGTCAGGCATCTCATCTAAAGGCTTCTTCCTACCTAAGTAGATCCACCTCAATTTCCCGTTAACTTTAGTCACTTTATACCAGTACTTCCCAATGTAGATGTACTTCCTATCGTTCTTGTATACTATGTGGTAAGGCTTTAGGTACACTTCGTATTCCTTTATCTTAGAGTTATACCAATACACTTTCACTCTCAACTTGTCCAAGAACCCTTCTACATTTTCCTTCGGTACTCTGACTAGCATGTATAAAATGGTTTTTTTATTTTTCTAAGCATAATGTTAATCAAGAGTGGTATTACATGAACTTCAGGAAGTTGAGTCATACTGACAATAAGGTATCCGAAATAGGTATAGGAGTATGGAGCTTAGTAACTGACTGGTGGGGAGCTGACATATCCAAGGCAGAGTACTTGTTATTGAAGGCTTTCAACGAAGGAGTGAACTTCTTTAACACTGCAGACATGTACGGTTACGGAAAAGGAGAGGAGATCTTAGGCAAACTGTTTGAAACGAAGAGGGACAGAATAGTAATAGCCACGAAAATAGGCTATGATTTTTACCATAAGAAAGATTCACTGAAACAAAGTTTCGATATCGATTACCTACAATTCGCGCTGAAGAAATCGCTCGAGAGACTAAGATCCGACTACGTCGACGTACTCATGATACATAACCCCAAGATGAACGTAATACTCAACGATGACGTTCTAGAGTTCATGAAAGGAGCAAAGGAGGACGGGCTGGCGAAGACAGTGGGAGTAGCGCTGGGCCCGACTCTAGGATGGGGCGAAGAGGGTATGAAAGCAATAGAGAGAGGATATGAGAATCTGGAATATATATATAACTTAATTGAACGCGAACCCGGTGAGGCTTTCCTTAAAAGCGGTGAAATAAATCATTTGATTAGAGTACCTCACGCCACAGACGTGTTAAACGAGATGAAGTGGCCCCTTTCAACCCCTGAAAAGATGCACAGGTCTTTAAAGGACAGCCAATGGGTCATGAAAGCATACGAAAGGACAAAGGACTTGTTGAAGTTCTGTGAATCTAAAGGAATGACGTTATCTCAACTTGCTTTGCTCTTCATTTTACATGAAGAGAAAGTGACCTCGGTTTTCCCCAACGTATCTAAAGAAGAAGAGCTAAAAACGTTCCTCCAAGTGGAGGAAATGGAACCCTTAAATGAGGACGACGTGAAGTTCCTCTTGAGCTATTACAACAGAAATTACAAGGATCTAAACGTAGAGAGCATAGGGGAGACTATTCGTTATAAGTGACGAAGAATTCCAAGAACTTGAGGAAAGCCTTAGACCTGTGCGAATATCTGTTCTTCTCTGAGATGTCCATCTCCGCGAAGGTCTTATGTGATCCGTCTGGTATGAAGATAGGGTCAAAGCCGAACCCTCTCTCCCCCTTGGGTTCTTCGCTCACTTTGCCCACCACATCACCGTGAAACGTGAGAGTTTTTTTGCCGTCTGTAAAAGTTATTACGGTCTCGAATTTAGATCTCCTGTTTTCAACGTTCGAGAGTAACTTCAATATACCGTTTATACCTATCGTTTTGCGCACGAACTTGGTGTAAGGTCCAGGGAACCCGTTCAAGGCTTCCACGAAAAGTCCACTATCGTCAACTATTAGAGGAGACTTAAAACTCAGATAAGAATCGATTGCAGAGTGAATGGATATTTCCTCTATGGTGTCAGCTTGGACCTCTACCTTAGGGCAGTTAATCCATTCTAGCTGAATCCCCTCTCTCTCAGCTATTTCGCTCATTTCCTTGAACTTGCCCTCATTCCCGGTGATCAGCTTAATCGTCTTCATAGTCGAACACGTACTTCTTTCTTTCCTCCCTGCTTACATATCTTCCTCTCGACCTTATCCTCCTCGCTGCGTCGAGGACGAGTTCAGCCCTCTCCTTACCTGCTATGTTAGAATAACCCTGCATGAAGGCGGAGATCATCTTGTCCCTAGAGTCAGGCTTCATCGTCTCAAGTGAACGGTAAAAAACCTCTATGTCCGTCCCAAAGTCCTCTATGTCATCAGTCCTTTTCGCTAGCCCAAAATCAATGAGAAATAGCTCCCCTTCTCTGTTTACTATGAAGTTATTTGGATTTACATCACCGTGGGCTATGCCGTGTGTGTGAAGCAAAGCTATGTACTCTCCCATTTTTCTGGTTACCTCATCGGAGTCAATTTCCCTTACCGTACTTCCGTCTATGTACTCCAATACTAGAGTGCTGTTCTCTTTATCTATGTAAAAAATCGCGGGGGAGTTGACTCCTATCTTTAAGGCATTGTAAATGAAATGAGCTTCGCTCATCGTTCTCTCCATGTTGATTTTTTTGTCCAATGAAGGGTCTCTGTAAGGTTTGGGTCTCCTTTCCTTAAAAACTGCCCTATAGCCGAGGAAATATCCTTCATAAATTACAGATTCAGCACCTCTCTTCAGGACTTTCAACTTCTCCATTTGACCTCAACCTCGTCTACCCTCCATCTAGGCTTAACTTGGGATTTTTCCACTTCAACGGAAATTTTAGCCTTAGCTTCCAACATGCCTGCGTATGCTATCATTGCACCGTTGTCGCCTGAGAACTCTGAAGGAACTACCTTTATTTCGACGTTCCAGTCCCTTCCCAACTCCTCTAGTTTTCTCCTTAAACTTCCACTAGCCGCTACTCCTCCAACTATCAAGATTTCCCTTTTCCCCGACAATGCCAAGGCCCTCTCTGTGGCTTCCAAAAGCATATCGAAAGCCACTTCCCTTAAAGTCAAACAGACATCTCCTATGTCATTGCTCTTCAAAGCGTTCTTCGCAGCCGTCAAAAGCCCTGAATAGGACATGTCCTGCCCCTTGACGACGTATGGAAAATCTATTATTTTCTTCCCTTTTTCGGCGCACAAGTCTATGACGTGCTTTCCGTTTACTATGTAAGGGGGAGCAAGTCCTGCGTCCCTAGAAAAGGTGTCCATGAGGTTTCCCAAGGCTATGTCCAAAGTTTCGCCGAAGACCCTGAACCTACCCTTATATAAGGTTATTATCTGAGTGTTTCCGCCTGACAGGTAAAGTATCAGAGGGTCCTTTACTTTAGTAGTGAGGAAACCTATCTCTATATGACCTATTCCGTGGTTAACAGGGACTAGTGGTTTTCCGTACCTCAATGACAATGCCCTAGCTACTGTAGCCCCGACCCTGAGCGCAGGACCTATGCCCGGTCCCATAGAGAACGCAATGTAATCTATGTCTTTCATGCTAACTGACGCCTTCTTCAGAGCAGACCTTATTACTGACGGAGCTACAGAGGCGTGATGGTAAAGGAGATCTGTGGGTTTCATCCCACCTTCTTTGGGCACGTAAGTGTCCCTTTCATTAGCCATAATGTAAGGCTCTTCGTCCCTTACTATTCCCACTCCGAAAGTGTGGGCGGTAGACTCAATACCTAAAACGAGCATTACTTACCTTTCCTTCCTACGAATTCCGTATATTTACACTTTCCGCAAGACCACCTTTCTACTGGCTTCAGATGATGTGCCATAATGCTTCCACATCTAGGACACTTCTTGTTCTTTAACTTTATTTGCTCCCCTTGGACCTCGTAGTAAAGCCTCACAACCGCCTTAGTGCCTTCTTCCTTCTTAGGCATTGCTCTTTCCACCCTTCTTGCTCTTTGTTCCAGCGTCCCTATCAAGTATGTGCTTCCTTTCCATCCTCTTCATCACGTCCTCTGAGTTATAAACGTGAACCCTCGCAAGGCTATATCCAGCACCATAAGGCGTGTCGACACTCCTTACCACGACTAAATTCTCTTTTGTCTGCATTAGAGACGCTACTGCATTCTTAAGCTCCTTCCTTGATGGGGTGGAGCTTCCTATATGATATATTCTCAGCATTAACTCCTCTCTCCCTATTACATCGTTCTTTATTCTCTTTTCCACCACACCTTCAGCTTTTTCTGATAGCTTGACCTTCATTTCAGACAAGGCAATCAACATCTCTAATGTCTTGTGCAAATTTTAAGACTAACGGATGTCGTGAATGATGTCCTGTGCCACCTTCCTCCCAGAGAGCAACATCGCACCAAATATTGGTCCCATCCTAGGGAGCCCTCTGACTTCAGCGGTCGCCATTCCAGACGAATAGAGCCCCTCTGCGACCTTTCCTGAGTTCATAACTACGAGTTCTTCAGCTATCTCGCTGTATGCTGACTTCTCGCCAGGAATCTGAATGTTGAGCTCTGGCAATTTCCTCGCTGCAACTGAAATTATCTCTGAATCGTGGCCAGTAGCATCGAGGACAGCTTTCGCCGAAATGAAGAGAGGATCCACGTGAAGGCCTGACATCTGAGTTGATGTCCACTCCACTGCTACTCCTGCTACTCTCAATGGATCTTCTCTAAATATCACATCGTCAACGGTCACACCGTGTATTATCTTAGCTCCCGCGTCTACGGTAGCAGCTCCAAGTTTGGCCATGAACTCTGCAGTGTCTACCACGAAGACGCCCTCTTCTACTTCCTTCATCCTTACTCCTATTTCCTCCATTATCTCGTCTGCAGGAGTCTCTATGACCACCTTATGAAAGTTCATGGCACCTCCGCCTATTCCACCGCCAAAGCTCAGCCTCCTCTCGAAGATTACTGTCTTCTTATTTGCCTTAGCTAGGTAGTACGCAGCCGTCATCCCGGACGGGCCTGCTCCAACTATCACCACGTCTGAGTCCACAATGTTCATCCAATCTTCCATCGTGTACTTTAAGATGTATTGACTTATCTTCTTCTCATCTACCTGCTTTATCTTGATTTGTTCCATAGGGAGAAGTCTTCATAACTAGGTTATAAAGTAACTTATAAAAAAGGTACCATTAATTAGTTTATTATTTGCAATTACGAGTAATCTGCATGCCATTAAGTATAGATTACGAAGCGAAGTCAATAAAATGCGACTGGTGCAAAAACGTAATTAAAGGAAAACCTTTAACTGTAAAGACTTGTTGCAACAATAAGCCATGGGTTTTCTGCAGTGAAAGGTGCTATAGACAATGGATGACAGAATGGTTGAAGAGACAGGAACAGATAAAGGGAGGGAAAAAGACAACGAAGTTACTGTAGCAATCACTGGAGCTAGCGGGATAGTGTATGGTTTAAAAACAGTAGAGGAACTTTCCAAGCTAGGATACACGCCTTTGGTGATTTTGTCGAGGGAGGCAGAGAAAGTAGCTAGACTGGAGAACAATTTAGATCTGAGGGAGAAAATAGGTAAAATTGCTACATTCTTCATGGAGGAAGAGATAGATGCACCTATGTCGAGTTCAAGCTATACCGTTCACACTGTAGGAATGATTGTAATACCTTGTAGCATAAAGACCATGGCTGAGATTGCAAACGGCATAGCATCTAACTTGGTCTCTCGTGTGGCTTTAAACTACATAAGGACTGGGGGAAGGCTCGTACTCGTGGTCAGGGAGACGCCCCTAGGTGCAATAGAGTTAGAGAACGCCCTGAAGCTAGCTAGACTGGGCGTGATCTTTCTGCCGGCCTCTCCGGGCTTTTATACCAAGCCGAAGAGCGTTGACGACATGGTTAACTTCGTGGTGGGAAAAGCTTTAGACATGCTAGGAATAAAACATAAACTTTACGAGAAATGGAAAGGAACAAGAAGCTCATAAAATGTCTATGTCTTTCTTTCCAAACTTCTTAGAAATTATGTCTTTAACTTTGTCCACCTCGTCGTCGCCAGCTAACTCCTTTTCTATATCGTCATCATTCTTCCTCGAGCTAGCATAAGCACAGCGATTCCCAGGAAGGAGTGCCCTCTTCTCACAGTATGCGTACTGACAGTCTCCAGTGATACAAGTATCTCCTACCCATCTGCACCAGCCAACTTTTTGAGGATTCCCTTTGTTATATTTCTGCTGTATCAATAAGGCTTTCTTATTGCATCTAAAATAGGGACATAAATAGTTACATTTTCCGCCTAAGGGTAGAGGTTTTGGCTCTCCCTGAAGGGAAGCCTTATCGTTGAAGCGTGCTTTATTTGGCTGATCTCTCAAGTAGACTAACCCCCATTTAACCTTTATATCCACTTACATTTTTACCCATTTAAACATTGTGTACTTTATCAGTTCCTTTTCAACATCGACCATAGCTAGGACTAAGGTCTTCCTGGTGCTGTGAGATACCCTACCAAAGCTCATGAGCTCTAAAGGAGATATTTCGTTGTTTATATCAAGCGCTATAACTACGAAAGGAGCATGTTCTATACCAGGTCCCATGGTATATACGGCGAAGTCGGCTCCGAATTTGATCCCAGACCTAACGACGAACTTCTTCTTCCTTAAGTCTGAGTACACCGCGTAAAGCACGTTAAATCTGTCCACAGTTGCTAAAGCGTGTTTCATGAACTCATCATTAGCAACTCTCTTTCCGTTTAAGTCAACTACCTCTAGCCCTAAGTTTTCCATTAAGTATAAAGACTCTACGAGAGATAGCTCTAAAGGTCTGTCTAACTCTTCTGGTTCCTTCGGCTTTGGAACTCCTAGGGGTTTGCCAAAGAAACCCTTTTCGTAAATCTCCCTTGCATCTTTCGGATCAAGTACTACAACTCTGTTCTCTAGCAATATACCTTGCATTCAGCTCCTCTCAAAGGCTAGATATGTAAGCGTATCAGACGATACCTTCAATAGATCCTCTGAGTCTTCTAACCTGTCCGCAACGTCTTTGGCTAACATAATGTAAACTAGATCATTTCCGCTTTTCTCGTATAGTTTGAGCTCAAAGCTTCTGTAAAGTTCATCAACTTCTTCCTCCATTTTCACAATCATCTTAGAGCTCTCCAAGCTTTTAGAAGGATTCACCGATAACAACCTTATGGATTCGCTGAGCTGTGTTATGCTAGCCATCAGTTTTTCCATCATTACTGTAAGCAAGCGATAAGTTACTCCATCCATCTTATTCCCTCTGGAGAGTATGACACTGTATCTATAACCTGCTGCATCTATGTTCTGAGCGCTCTTTTCGAGGTTATTGAGAATTTCTATATATAGATCTCCGTCCTGAATTGCTTCCCTTACTCTTATGATATATTCTCCAAGTTTATACTTAGAAATCTCTACGTCGTCTTTCACGCTGCTTATCTTAGAATAAATTTGTAGAGGATTCACGCTTAAGTTCTCGTTTGTCAATAGCTCATATAGAATTCTCATTTCGTCGAGTATCTTGGAACAAATCTGCTGCATTTGCTCCTCTATAGTGAGGTTAGCTAGTCCACTACTCATCGGTATAATTCGTGATAAGGGGTTTAAAAACTAAATCTTGAAATACTGTTTAAAATTCTTTGTAACTGATCTAAATCTTTTTCCAAATCGTTAGATACCCCTCTTCTATTCATGTTCTCTTTCATTTGATTTATTATGTCCTTCTCCTCCTTAAGACCGACTACCATCAGGTAGTTGAGTATTCCCAAAGCTTCCTCTTTAGTCTGCTTCTCGTTCATCAAATCAATGTTTCGAGTTATAACTGAAATACCCCTCTCAAGATCTCTTCTGAGCCTTCGCATTCTCTTTATTAACCTCTCAGCTTTATCTACGTCGAAGTCAGGTATACTGACAATATTTTCTAGTTCCTCTAGATAGAACGAGTGGTCCTTTATTATAGTCTCGAATTCAAAGAGAACTCTGCTGACCTTAAGATCGCTCATTGAGCTGCCCTCACTGTTACCGTGCTGTTATCGACAAGCCCAAGCTCTATCATGTCTGGAGAGCTAGCCCATATTTCATAGCCGACTATTCCGTCTTGAACGACTGCCTTGAACCTCTCCCTCTTCCCTTTGACAGATATCTCCAACTCTCCCTTTATGGAAAGCTCATTAGCAAGTTTAGATGATAACAGTATTGTTCCCTTTCCAACGTCAGCTCTTTTTCTGATTTTAACTCTCTTCTCCTTTGGACCTTGTCTGGTGTTTCCCTTTAATGCTGATGCAGGAGGTATCACATTTATGAGAGACTTCACGTCTACCTTCTTCTCCTCTTTGTCCTCACTCATCGCTTTTCGCCTTTTCCCCTAACGTACTTAGATCTGTTCCGTTAAATAGCTTTTCTAAAGAGTCTAACAAGGAATCAACCTTAACTCTAACTTGGTCCCAGGAGTCTCTATCTCGTATCGTGACCGTCGAGTCCTCTATAGACTGAGGATCCACTGTAACGTCATAGGGAATCCCTATTTCGTCAGCCCTAGCATATCTCTTGCCTATGCTCCCGCCTTCGTCGTAAATGACGTCAAATCTCTTGGAAAGGTTGAAATATATATCCCTTGCCTTATTGATGATCTCTTCTTTCTCTAGCAAGGGAAATACGGCTACATCGTATGGAACAACCGCTTTAGGCAAGGACAGTATCACTCTATCTTTCCTTTCCCTGTAAGAATTAACCACAACTAAGTATAGCGACCTTTCAACTCCAAAGGAAGGTTCTACAACGTGAGGGAAGAACTTCTCTCCGCTAACTTTCTCCTCCCTTTCTATTATAGATACTATAGACGAGAGGGGCACCGATCCCACGGTGACGTTCTGCTTGAGCATTTCCTCTATCTCTTCCACTGTAGCGTTTCCTATCCTCTTCATAATTTCCTTTGCTTCTGGCATAGAAGATACCTTCTGTCTGTTCACTATAACGCTCTTCTTCTTTACCATCATAGGCTTATCGTATTTCTTGAACACGGAAAGGTCCTGTCCGCTGACCCTTGAATGCCCAGATAAGTCGTAGTCTCCTCTGTAAGCGTGGCCTGATATTTCCACTTTCTCTCCTCCTACTATGGCTATTTGATCAAAAGTTTGCTTGGAATAATGGGCTCTTTCTTGAGGTAATTTCTCCTCAAAGTAGAACTCATTTATTCCTAAGTCCTTCACGAACTCTGACGCCTTAGCCATCCAATATGCCATCCAAGGATGAACCACTACTTTCTCATCTATGAGCTCCCTTATTGTAAAAGAGTCCAGATCCTGCCTTCCCTGCTCCTTAGTCTGAGCTTTCAGCACGTTTACCTTGACGTTTTCTATGCCTTCTAACGGAACGTTAAAATCCTTTGGATCCATGAAGAACTCAACTTCCATGATGGAAAATTCCCTCATTCTCACTAGACCTTGTCTTGGAGATATTTCATTCCTCGCAACTTTTCCAACTTGAGCTATCCCTATAGGAAGCCTCTGTCTGTAACTCTCATATACCCTCTTAAAGGCTGTGAACATTCCTTGAGCCGTCTCAGGTCTCAAGAAGCCTCTCTCACCCGTGTAAGGACCTATGGTGGTCTCGAACAGGAGGTTGAAGTACCTCACGTCTCCGAGATCTCCACCACAGCTGGGACACTTTATTCCGTTCTCCCTTATTACTGAATTAAGCTGGTCTGCAGTGAGAGACTCAAAGCTCTTGTGCAGTATTTCTTCAACTAAGTGGTCAGCTCGGTAAACTTTGCGACACTTGTTGCACTGAACTACTGGGTCAGTGAAGTTCTTCAAGTGTCCGCTAGCCTCGAATACCTTCTCTGGGGTTATCATGGGAGTTTCAACTTCAACTACCATCCCCATGGTAGAGCCTATGAAGTGATTCCTCCAGAGCTTCACTATCTTGTTCTTTATTATCGTGCCGACAGGGCCTATGTCGTAAAGCCCTGCTATGCCCCCATATATCTCATAAGAGGGCCAGAAAATTCCTCGCCTTTTTGCAAGCTCAACCGCTTTACTGTATACGTCACTCACAAGAGTTAGACCTACAGAGAGTTTATAAAGTTCCTTCATTAAAACCCCCTTATGAGCGACCCTAGGCTTCTTTACCTAAACGAGAACGCGAGGAAGTTCGCAGGATTCGAGAGGAAAGATTCCAAGTTCGTGATCGTCGGGTTACCAATGGACATCACGAGCAGTTACAGACCAGGAAGTAGGTTTGCCCCCTCCTCGATAAGGGAGGCTACTCAGTACATAGAGTTCTTCTCTCTCAGGTCTAACGTCGATGTGGGAGAGGTAGGATTTTACGATGCAGGGGATGTGGTCATGCATCCATCCTCTGTAGAGGAGAACTTGAAGAGAATCTCTGAGGTTATAAGTTATTACCAATCGCTAGGAAAGATCACAGTATCCATAGGAGGAGAACACACAGTTACTGCAGGCGTTATGAAGGGAATTGCCAAAGAAAGGAGGGAAGGAATCTGCGTATTGAGCTTCGACGCCCACCTAGATTTGAGAGACGACTACATGGGGTACAAATATGACCATGCATGCGTAATGAGAAGAATATCTGAAATGGGAGTGAAGATCATTGAAGTCGCAAATAGAGCTGTAAGTAGAGAAGAAATTGAATATGCCAACAGAGAAGGCATACCTTTCATAACATCTAAGGAAGTCAAACTGCTGGGGCACAGGGAGGTCGCAAAAAGGGTGAGCAAATCCCTCGAGGAGTGCTCTGCTCTTTACATCTCCTATGATATGGATGGAATAGACCCTAGCTTCGCCCCTGGAGTCGCAACGCCGGAGCCTGAAGGAATAGACCCTACAACTGTGATGGACATAATGTCGCTAGTGGTAGACCAAAGGGTAGTAGGATACGATGTTGTGGAGGTATCTCCACCTTTTGACCCTTCCGGAATAACATCCGTACTTGGATCAAAGCTCATATTGGAAACAGCTGCTGCAATAGTCAAGGCTTCTAAAAAATAAGTAGCCCATTAGAGAATACGCAAAATTGAAAGTTAAAAGGAAAATTGGAAAGAAAAGAGGGGGAAAGAGAACTTTTATCAGTTAAAATCCTAATAATTTGTACTTCTCGCGTACAGAAGATCTTCTGGAATATGCATACTTGAGAACAAAGAACAATCAAGTAAAAAATGTTTAAATTGCCTTCACGGTTTTTATGCCAGACTTCCTTACCATATAAATTATTTTGTAACCACAGTAAGGGCATCTTATACCAGGAAGAACTTTAAGTTGGTCATCACCAAAGGTTTTCCAACATTTGCCACATCTGTACGTTGCCATGAGGTCTATAGTGAAACGCCCGCATTTTTAAGCTTTTCACCTGATTAAGAATGGAAAAGTTAAAAATAGAGGACAACATACTTTCGTATTTGAGAATGGCAGATAATCTGTGCGGAGGTTTACCCGCAGACATATGTGAGCAATTAAATAAGGAAGAACAATTTATAAAAATTAAGTTAGAAAAAAGAAGGTATGGAAAAGAAGTCACTATAATAGAAGGGCTAGCAGATTCTGAAGACGAACTAAGAAAGAAAGCATCTGAACTTAAGTCTAAGTTAGCTGCAGGAGGGACTGTTAAAGACGGAAAAATAATAATCCAAGGAGATCACAGGGACAAGGCAAGAGAAATTCTAATAAAAATGGGTTACCCCGAATCTAATATTTTAACAATAGAATAGGTTTTTAGCTCTTTATTAAAGAATTTGCTAGCTTATTGTTAAAGTTAGTATTTCTTTAACATTTTCTATTTATTTCCTTATTTTCTCTTTAGTTAAAGGCTAAAATTAGGAAAAAGAAGCATGAGCAACAAAGGGAAAAATAACAAAAAACTTTCTTAAGAAGAAAAATAATAAATAAAAATAGAGAAATACTTATTGTGTAGGGATTTGTATTTTTAACTCATTAATTAACTCCTTATATCTGTTTCTCACTGTTACTTCCGTAACTCCAGCTACTTGGGCTATCTCTTTCTGAGTTCTCCTATCATCGTTTTGAAGAGCTGCTATATAGATCGCTGCTGCAGCCAAACCTGCAGGATCCTTTCCTGCGGTAAGCCCTACGTTTTTAGCCTTATCAAGAATTTCAGCTGCAGTCTTCATTACAGCACCACTTAGTCTGAGAAGTGAACCTATTCTAGTTACATAGTCCTTCGAATCGCTTACAGGAACCTCAACGTCAAGTTCTCTCAATAATAATCTATAGCATCTTGCTACCTCTTTCCTATTAGCCTTGGTAAACTGAGATATTTCGTCTAGTGTTCTTGCTATCTTCATTCTTCTACATGCAGCGTAAATTGCTGCGGCTACAACGCTCTCTATGCTCCTTCCTCTTACCAAACCCTTTTCGACTGCCTTCCTGTAAATCAGTGCGGCCTCATCCTTTACTGATTTAGGCAAATTGAGGAGGTTTCCAATACGCTCTAACTCATTCATCGCTTGAGCTAAGTTACGATCTATGGAGCTCTGAATCCTAGCTCTTATCTGCCACTTTCTCCATCTAAGAGCTTCAAGCCTCCTACGCGGGTCTAGAGTTCTACCCATTGCATCCTTGTCTTTCCAGTCTATTAGAGTTGAAAGACCTCTGTCATGTATAGTCTGATTTAATGGACCCCCTACTCTGCTCCTCTTCTCTTTCTCCTCTGGGGTGAAAGCTCTCCATTCTGGGCCTTGATCTATAGCCCTTTCTTCTATTACCTCGCCGGTTTCAGTGCATATATATTCTCCCCTTTCTGCATCGAAAACTATTTTATCTTGAGGACAAATAGATGAAGCAGATTGAGAATCCTTTTCTGAATCTTGAGACATGTGTTGACCACCTAGAGGTTGTGAAGAACCCACAAACCTTTTAAACTTATGTTTTCAACATTTATAAAGTTTTCGGTATTTATTTAAATTATACCTTATGTCATATTCTTCACGTGAACTAGGCATGATTCAGGATATAACAAACTAAGAAAAAGTTTTAAATGTAGTCACAGCGACTATGAATTTAGCCGGGTAGTCTAGCGGCCAAGGATCTAGGGCTTTGGCCCCTGGGACCAGGGTTCGAATCCCTGCCCGGCTATTAGGTCCCGCGAGAGTCCCTCGCCTTGGCCTCTTTTCAACCTCTATTCCTCTAAAGATACATATAATCTCGTTTAAAGGATCATAAAGCTCTCTTACGTCAGTATCTTTGCAGAAAATTCTAAAATCGTCACTGCAGAAGTTTCGCTATTGCTTATATCCTTTATCCGCGCGTTACATTTATTGACGAGTACTGAAGGCATTTTGAGAGAAGTAACGTAGATATAAATTCGGCGAGTATATTTTACGTGAAAGAAAAGATAGTATTACATTTACAAGCTAGATTATGAGAAAAGTAACGTAAAGGAAACTTACGTAGGACCTTTAGCTGACGTGGTTGAATCATAGTTAAAAATGAAAGAACTTGGGGTGTAGGAGTATCCCCTAATGTGGCGGACCCGGGGGGATTCGGACCCCCGACCACTGACTTAGAAGGCCAGCGCTCTATCCTGGCTGAGCTACGGGTCCACACTATGATAAATCCTATTTGCTAATAAGATTTACTCGTATTCCCTCCAGACTTTACCGCACTTAGTGCACTTATAAAACCTAGTAGCTGGTTCATCTGCGCTCCTAGTTTGTAGCATCCAGAAATATGCTTCGCCATTACCACATGCTGGGCAAGATACGCCCTTAATTAATTGAGCACCTTCCGGTTTATCTCCATCCTCAAGGACCAGGGTTTTTTCCTTAGCAGAGTGCTTAACCTTGTTGGTTATTATTACGCTCTGCTTCATCTCTTCCTCGTACCCGCACTTTGGACATTTATACACACTTTTGCCCTGAGATTTCCTGGGAGACATCATAGAATTGCATTTCGGACAGAACTTCAAAACGACCACCAGAATAGAGGTCATTTATTGTTTTATAGTATTTAACTTTTCTGATATCCTAGAAACAATCATGAGACACAAGCCCTCTAGATCTCCTCTATAAGAGTTCCTATAACCGAAATTTGACTCCATAACTTCTTCCCTCACTGAGTCCGCAAGAAATTTCGATACCACGTCTTCCTTGCTCAATATGAGGTCTTCTAGAAAGCTCCCTCTAAATACGCATATTCCTTGGAGGAAACTATGGCTAGCCTTGACCGCGATCCTCCTTTCCTTCATGACAATGACTTTATCTCCTTTAGGTATTGTTCGGAATATTCCTTACCTATCTTGATCGCCTCCTTCAATGCCTCAAATGGAGTTATGGATCCGTCTGTCATTATCTTTATGATTATGTTGTCCACCAAAGGATGAGGCTTATAGTACGATGCAAATGTAACTCCTTTTACCCTCTGAAGCATGCCTGCTATCAAATTGCCCAGAGTGTGTTCCTCTCCTTGTACCTCTAACTCAACGTAGTTTTCATTCCTTTTGAGAACCTTTACGTCCATTCCTCTTCACCGCATAAAGTCCTATTTTTCTGGTTTCTACGTTATTACAATAAGGACACCTTAAATGTTCTTCGTCTTCTCTATTCATTAACGTTCCACATATGGAACACTTAGCTAAAATTACGCCACAGTCATTAGGCTTCGTAGTGAGGGATATTGGTATTCTCGAAGTTATCGGCTTAGCCCTTATTACGTCTCCCGGCTTTAAGTAAGATGAAATCGAGCCTATTCTCTTGTTAGCTATCTGGGACACGTGGAGGATAGCAGATATTGAATCACCGACGTTCTTTTCCTCTACAGCGTAGACCGACACCTTAGCGTTCTCCCCGGTTATCGATTCCACTACTCCTATCATGTATTTGGCTTTCCTCAGGTTTGTCAGAGGGGACTTCTTCACTACGATGACGTTGCTCTTTCTATTCAGCATATCATAAAATATCTTGCCTATGATTGCTGACCTTATCTTCCCCTCAGCCTCATATGTGCCATCGCCGGGCATGAATTCCTCTATCACCGCTAGTTCCTCTCCAGGCAAGGAGAGCTCTCCTTGTTTCCTCATTTTACCACGGGAAAATGTAGGGGTCTAGCTTATTATTAATAACCATTTTAGCTTCCCCTGGAGTTAGGACTGGCTTCTCGTAGCCGTAAAGGTCGTCCGTAGGGAGCCTTGGACAGGACGTGACTATGAACGCGTCTATGCTAGGTCTGTCCAAATTTCTGAGGACTTCGACGTTCAGCACCCTGGAGGAAACTATGATTACTTCGAATCCCTTCTTCTTCAGCTCTGAAGTAAGGAACTTCACCATCATAGGTCTGTCCTGCCCCGTCATTACACCACGGATTATAACCCAACTTTTGGCTGACATGGCCTGCATGATCTTGCCGTACCTGATCTTAAGGAACTTGTAGACTTCCTTCGATATGTCTTCAACAGAATCGCTGTAAGGGTCTACCTTTATGACCGGCTTTCCCGTAGCTAGACCTAGACCTAAGGAATGGAAGAGCCCGCCTGAGATGTTGACGTAGGCTTCCGCATCCACGTTTAGCCCAGCTTTGTAGTCACAGCCAAGGACTTGACCGTCGTGCATGAATGGATTAGAAGGCTTTCCGACCTCAACTTGGAATCCTTCTTTTTCTAGTATCTCTTTCACATAAGGTATGGAAGACACGTGTTGAACAGTTGCCGTGAGACCTACTTTCCTTGGTTCATATCTCGAGAGAAGTTTTACGGTATCCTTGATAAGCTTCTCCCCAGGTAAAAGACTGCTCTTTGCTTCTACAAATATTGTAGGAAACTTTGGATAATACCAAGTATATGGGGAATGACCATAATGGACTATGAGGTCAACTCCGAGCTGTCTTGCTTCATGTTCTGCCACATCGCATGCGCCCCAGCTAGAATCTCCCGAAATTATAATCTCTACATCAGGAAGGGATCTACTTATTTCCTTCACTATATCGCTCGAAAAATACCTGAGACCTTCAGGGAATTGAAGAAGAACTCTCTTAGCTCTACGTTTCCTTATTTCCTGAATTACATAACTTTCCTGAAAATCGTACGGCAAAAGAAAATGACCTCTCACTTCTTTACTTGAGAGTACTCTACTCTAACATCGAGGGGAACCTTTGACGAGGCTATCCTCAATGCTTCCTTGGCGAACTCCAAGTGATCCTTCTTCACTTTCAGTAGCATTATAGGTTCGCCCAGCTTCTCTATCCTCGCTGCTGTACCTATTGGCTTACCAAAGGACAGACGCATCCCGTCCTGAAGTCTGTCTGCCCCAGCGAAAGCCATCATCTTGTTCTCTCTGATCACATGGTGGGGGTACTTCAAGACCCACAAGTAGAACCCAGTTTCAGAGCCTATTTTCTTGGTCATGTACTTCAAAGCCATCTGTCTTGCTGCCTCCAAAGCGTTGTGACGGATTTGCCCAGTCTGAGTTGCAACAAGCTTCACCTCAAAATCATAATCGGCTTTAGCGTCACCCATGGTGAACTTAGTTATCTTAGGCATTGGTATACCAGGTATATACTCCTTTCTGGTATATGCTGGCCCTGAGAACTCTCTGTAACACCTTCCTGGTCTTAGTCCCATTTTTATCAGATACCCTTTTACTGTTAACCCTATATATTTAACCCTCTCATAGTCCTTATTATCGCTTCAACGTGACGCATTATCTCGTCTGCGGTATTCTTAATAGTCATGAGGTCCTTGGGTTGTTTAACGTCCATCTCAATCAAAATAACTACCTTGTTTATCTCCTCTCTTGATGAGATTTTCATGCCTTCAGGGACATCGACGTTATCAACTTCAATCGACTTTGTAATTTCCTCAGGCTTTTCGTAGTCCACTTCTATCTTAATCGACACCATCAACTTGGGCTAACCCCTTTCCGTCTAGTTCTGGAAAGAAAAACTTGCTAGAAAATTTCTTATCACCTTGGACCACAACTACTGGCTTGTTTTTCATCTTCTGCTGGAGGATAACTAAATGCGCTAACTGAGGCGACATCAAAGATGTCTCTACCTTATATATGCTCTTGCCTTCCTTGACGTTGAACGAAAATCCCTTTATAGCATTGGACCTGAACTCGTCTACCATAACCTCAGCGAAGGAAGGATTGAATACCATCTCTATTATCTTTCCTGCCCCATGTACGTCTAGCTCGTAAAGAGAAACGAAAACCATCTCAAGCAAGTCGTACTCCATGTAAAATATCCTACTCGCTATTACATCGTCCCTCGTGGCTTGAGTGTATTTAGACATGGAACCTAAGATCCTGAACATTAAAGTATTGAGCTGAGTCTCATTCAAGTCCTCTAACTTCAGCGCCTCGTCTCCTCCAAGTTCTTTGACTAACTTTATAGCATTCACCCTGTTCCCTGATATGTCAGGAAGGTAAGGATCCAGTGACAGCATTAATGAAATTGAAAGTGGTAATTGCTTGTAGTTAGGTATCTTGAGGTTGTTCTCAATTGTGACCCCTAAGGACTGCGAGTTCATTATCAAGTTTTTCTCTATCTCCGAGAGTTGCCTTCTCTCCTGCACTGCCGACGTCATAACCCCTGTGAGGATCGAGAGAAGGTCGTTCACGGAGAGCGAGAAGAATGAAGAAAAGGACGTCTTCCCTACGAAGTACTTCTTGGACTGGACTTCTATCCACCTTCCGGCAGTCTCGTTCCTGAGCACTAGGTCACATTGCTCCGATGAAGAGAAAGAAATGAACGTATACCCTGAAGAGTATTTCATGACCAAGGAAGAAAGGGTCAATGAGTCCACATCAAAGGAGTTAGTACATATTAGAACTTCCTCTTTCTGAGTTAAAGCGATTATGTTGTTTCTTATCTCATTGTAGTCGGGTTCACTCAAGAAGTTTTCCATCTCTCTCCTTAGTTACTAATGTTATGCCATTTTTAACTTCCTTGAAGCTCACATCGCCTGAGAGAAGGAAGCCAACAGCGTTTGAGATCAGATAAGATATCCTAGTTATCACGACGTTTTGGGGTGAGAGAAACAAGGAAAGAATTAACTCCCCTATTCCTGCCTCTGAAGGAATCGGAACTAGGGCTCCAACCATATATATTCCAATTAAAAACGAGGAAACGAGTAAGTTATGGGTTATCAAGAAAAAGAACAGACCTTGAACCCAGAAGCTCAAGAAAGACACTCCAAAGAGGAGGGGAAACTTTCCCTCTAATCCGACCCTCATGTAAGACTTGAACTCTACGTATTTATCAGCGAAGCTTTTCAACCTCAAGAAGTTTATCACTGAGCTCTC
>DAHF01000115.1:9892-17322 GCA_002495845.1 Sulfolobus sp. UBA167 | reverse complement strand
ATCATCCCCGCCCCTAGAAGTGGCTATGCTTTCATTCTTTTGTAATGACATATAACAACACGTAGTCAGAGACTAGGCTGAGATATGTACTCTGAGAACCCTTAGAGGGCAAAGTTCTTCTCTCTATCAACAGTTCTCTCAAAACTCCATTATCAAGACATATTAAAACTAGTTTGCATCGTATATACACGTTATTTTTCTTTAAAAGAGAAAGAGAAAAAAAGAAGAAAAGGCACGATGATTGTAATGGCGTTAGGATCAGTTATATTTTTAGATGAATGTGTGTGAAGTTTTTTACTCGGTTAGTCCTATATTGCGTCATGATAATAGTAGTAGCTCCTAGCGCATATTCTTTACTTCCAGAACTACTAGAAATACAGAAGAAAGGTAACGTCACCTTTTACTTGACTACCATGGGAATATCCTTCGCTTTGAAGCATAATATAGACGTTGACTCTTTCCTTGATGTTGGATTTAAGGTCAGGGCATTCTCTCATAAACCGCCTAAGGTGCCGGGCATAGAGGATTATGAATTAGAGGCTGCGCTAGTTGCAAGGGAACTTGATGCTTTTCTTTTAACTACAGATGAAAAGGTTAAACAAAAAAAGGGAGAGTTGGGCGTAAAGCTCATTGACCTTGAGTCGCTTTTAGGATCATCTTAAGCAATATGTCTGGGGGAAAGCCTCCGGGCACTTCTGCCTTGTCATTAACTATTATCTTTGGTACAGACATTACCCTGAACTTCTTAGCGAGTTCGTCGTACACGCTCGAATCCACTATCTCTAACTTAACCTTGTCGTTCATTATTGCAACTTGGTAGAGAAGCTCTGCTGCTACAGGACATTTGGTGCAGTCAGGGGTAACGAAAAGCTTCACGTCTCCTGCAAGGTTTGAGGCGATTTCCTTCTCTTTTTCCTCCAAGTGGATTAGCCCGTTTGAAGCTCTGACGAGGGCGTTAAGGAAAGGCCAAAACTCGTTAATCATGGGAACCCCCATGTAAGTGAAGATCTCCCTGTTCTCGTCTTTTCTCTTCACTTTTATGAACGGTTTGTCACACTCTGCGACTTCCGTTATCTCTACGGCAGAGTTGAGTGGCTCCAGCACGTCTCCTACCTTACAATGGGTCAAGCTTAGGTTGGGTTTTATCGCCTTGAGGTATTGCTCTACTATGGGATCGTAACTCAAATGTAATACCTCAATCCTTCGATGCTTTCAAGGGCTTTTATTAACTTTTGTTCGAGCTCTTCCCTGGAGTTGAACTTTCTAGACACTACGATCTCATTCCCAACTATCTCGTAGTGTAAAGGAGAACCTATTCCTTGAGATATCCTTGAAGCCCTGGCGTACTTTATTCCCATGCCAACTAAGTCGTCAAGTTTCTCCTCTCCTGTGGGCAGAGGTATAGGAAGGTAAACTGTGTCTTTCATCACGTAGAATGAGTAATCGTCCATGTCTATCCATTCCTTCTGGCCTTCTCTCCTTACTGTTCCTCCTTTTCCTTTCAAGAAATCTTCAAGCGAAGTCATTGTTGATCATGATAAAATCGCTTTCGCGTCTAATAAACTATGACAAGTTTCACTTGAAGCGATCTACATCTAGGTCGAAGATGGACTTGGATGCGTTTGAGATTGCCTCTGAAAGGGACGGATGAACGAAAACTGTAGTTGCAAGATCGAACGCATTTGCCCTATATTTCACAGCAAGAGTAAGCGTATTTATCAGCTCCTCGGCGTTCTTTCCTATGACCTCGCCGTACACAACCTCGTTCTTTTCATCGAGGCCTAACCTGACCATACCTTCCCTAAGACCTGAAATAGTAGCACGTGTAACTGCGTTAAAAGGAAACTCTACTACCTTTACGGCATTGTCAGGTGAACCGACAATTCCAACTTGAGGGTCTGAGTATATCACCTTTGGTATGCACTCATATCTGACCTCCATCTGAGCTCCTGTGATTGTCTGTGACGCTACTATTGCCTCATACATTGCAGAGTGAGCTGTCTTGTTGGGCTTGTCTACTACGTCACCGATGGCGAAGACGTCATGGTCGTCTGTCATCATGTTCTTTTTAACTACTATTCCCTTGTCGTTAACCCTCACATTGTAATTCATAGTTAGACCTTCAGGCAAGGTAGGTTTCCTTCCTATCGCTGAGACTACTACTTCTCCTTTCAGGATTCCCTTGTCGGTTACCACTTCATTGTTTTCCATCTTTCTCACCTCGTGAAACTCCTTGACTTCAACGCCGTCGAAGTCCAGAGATTGAATAACGTAATCCCTGGCCCTCTCAGAGAACCCGTTGAGTATCCTATGTCTAGTCACCAAGGTAACCGAAGAGCCTAGCCTGGCGAAGATTTGAGCTATCTCAACTCCAGCGTATCCCCCTCCAACTACTACCATGTCTCTAGGTACGTATCGCAGATTGACAGCCTCATCCTCAGTTATGACCCCTGGGTAAGAAATCGGAGATGACCCGCTAGCAACGATCAACCTCTTGAATTCGATAGTCTTTCCATTTACCTCTGCCATGCCTCTACTCTTGATCCGCGCTTCGCCTAGGTAAACCTGAGCTCCTGCATTCTCGACTAAAGACTTTCCAGCAGATGATAAGTAGGAAACAATTTCATCTCTCTTGGAGAAGGTGCAGTCGTTCATCTCAACGTCTACGTTCATTCCCTTATAATCTCCTATCTCTTTCCATCTAGAAAGCATAAAAGAAGAATCAAAAAGAAAAATACTTGGGACGCAACCCGAGTTAACACAAGTGCCTCCGAACTTTCCCTTCTCTACTACAGCTGTCTTTATACCCTTCCTGGCTAGTACGCTTCCAGCTACGTATCCAGCAGACCCGCCTCCGATCACTAGGACTTCATACATGTGAGATCAGAAGAACAAGGATCTGTCAGCATCGAACGTGAGGTCTATGAGTGTTGACCCGCCTACTAGTTCTACTCCATCAACTACGTCTCCTTCGTTCATGTGGCACATATCCTTCAAACTCTGAACGCATACATACATCTTTACTCCGTTGTCCTTTGCCATGTCGAAGAACCTTATGAAGGGATTGTCTCCCTTAGCCCTCTCGCTCTCCTGCCATTTCTTGTCGAGCAGTTTTGGCCCCTTTATCATAAAGAATACGCTCGTTTCATACTCCATTGAGGCTGATATCGATGACATGAAAAGTGGTGCATAAGTCCTATCTAGGTCATCTGGTCCGTGAGTTACGACTATTAGAACTTTTTTCTTCTGTTCTTCCTCCGACATTTTTAATCTGGTATAACTTCTTAACATTCTTACTTAAATTTTTTTTCGATGATTTTCACGTTTCCAGATTTCAATCATCTGCGAATTCCATCGATTTTCTTTTTAAACTAAATAGTTAACCAATCTTATTTACTTTTTTATGCAACTAGTGTATTTTAGGAATGAAAGTATCTATACCTCTCTATTTTTTGTTTTGGCATTGACATGAACGAAAGTCATTTCAATAGTTCTATGGAATATTTTTTAAGTTTTTTCCTCGTAAACTTTTTTTAAGTAAAAAATTTTTAAAAGAAATCATCAATATCGGAAAAGCTTAAATAAGTTTAGTTGTTAAATATTTATAGGCGAAAAAAGGTGTCCGAGAATAAAAAGAAGTTATCTCTCATAGTATTTTCAGGTACGATAGACAAGCTAATGCCAGTAGGGATATTAGCTTCAGGCGCTGCCGCAGCAGGGTACGAGGTGAACGTCTTCTTTACCTTCTGGGGGCTGAACTCGATCACGAAGAAGGCAATGGAAGGAATGCAGCCAATAGACAAGAACTATGAACAGTTCGGTCCAGTAATGATGCAGAGGATGAAGGAAATGAACTTCCCAATGTGGACTCAGTTGCTGGAACAAGCTAAGGAAGTAGGAGAAGTCAAAGTCATTGCTTGCTCTACTACGATGGAGTTCTTCGGGATAAAGAGGGAAGACTTAGCTCCTTTTGTAGATGACATAGCAGGCGTTGCTACCTTCTTGGATAGAGCCGAAGGTGGTATAACTCTGTTCATCTAAGGTGATATACATGGCAGAAACAAAAGTAGCCAAAACCCTAGACGCAAAAGGTCTGTATTGCCCAGGTCCAGTCCTAGAGACGGCTAAGGCGATAAAGCAGATAAACGTGGGAGAAGTCCTGGAAGTAATTGCCACAGACCCCGCAGCAAAGCCAGACATAGAAGCGTGGGCTAGGAGGACGGGCAATCAGATCTTAGATATAACTCAAGAAGGAGGAGTCACCAAGATCCTCATTAAGAGGGTCAAGTGACCCCGAAGTTTTTTTTAACAAAATTTATAAGTAACTAATCTTATTTTTATAATGAAGCATCATGGCAACAAAAACAGTTCTTCCACCTCTTCCGGACGATCCAAGGTTCATGGATATGGCTTACGAAATTCAGGGAGCCGAACCTGAGGAACAGAGAAATTTTCTAAGCAACCTCAAACCTGAAGAAAGGGAGGTAGCAGTAAAGTTTTGGAACGCAGTTAAACAGGACTTCAGGTTCAACGACTATCTCAGGGGATGTCTCAACTGCGGCGTATGTACTTCAGGATGCCCTGCAGCTAAGTTCTATGACTTCGGTCCAAGGGAAATGATACAGTACATGATGAGGGACGCGGTTGACAAGATATGGGAATTCACGAACAAGAAAGTCTGGGCTTGCGTACAGTGCTTCACTTGTTCAATGAGGTGTCCTTTCAACAACGAGATAGCCGGTCTGATAATGCTCTTAAGGGAATACTCAGTACAGTTCGCCCTCCCATCAGCTAAGGAAATATTGGCTCCTTATAGGAGGATATTGCTCACAGTCATAACTACTGGAAATCAGGTAACCCCTGATATGATTCAGCCCGATACGTTCCCAGACTGGGGACCTCAAGCAGTTGAGGAATCAAAAAACATGGCTGTTTATAGACAAGCTGTTCCAGTGGACTTGCTTCAAAGGACGGACGTGGGATGGCACGCTTCCCTGCAGACTGCAGTGGAGATGATGACCATCTTCATCGAATCCGGAGTTATAGAGTACCTCAAAGGTGTAGACAAGGACTTATACGACATGATAATGGACATATACGAGGAAAGGAAACAGACGTTGGAAGACCTCAAGGAGAAGTGGGAGAAAGGAGAGCTGAACGAGGACGAGCTCCCCGACAGCTGGCTGGACATGTAAATAGTAAAGCAATCCTCATTTTTTGCTCAATTTTCTAAATTATTAAAACTTCTTCTTTCATTCTTAAAAAATCTATTATAATAAAGTTTTTAAAGGTTCAGAAGAACATGATAAATGGTGAAAAGTTGGCACAGGAGAATGTAGAAAAGAAGATGAATGAAGAAATTAAGGACGCATTTCCCATGTCTGATCAATTAACTTGGGACGACATCTACCAGAGGGTTATATACAGGTATGGATCTCCACACAACCTAGCTCACATAAAGGATGAAATGTACAAGCTAGAAGACAAAGGAGAAATCATAGTACACCACATTAAGCCTTACAACAACCCAATGGAGTTCCAGTCCTTGAATGGGCTGACCAAGAAGATTCCGACCACTAAGTTATGGCAACACAAGAGTTGCGGACAGTGTGGTCACATACCAGGTTACCCAACTTCAGTGTTCTGGATAATGAACAAGCTCGAGGTAGACTACCTAGACGAACCGCACCAGACCTCTTGCACTGGATGGAACTATCACGCGTCTGGAGCCTCCAACCCCGTCGCTTTAGCTGGTGTGTACGTAAGGAACATGTGGAGGGCATATGAGACAGACTACTTCCCCTTAATCCACTGCGGGACTTCCTTCGGCCACTACAAGGAGGTGAGGAACAGCATAATCTTGGAGAAGGAGATAAGGGAGAAGCTGAGACCAATCATGAGGAAGCTTGACATGGACATTGTAGTACCTGAAGAGGTAGTCCACTACTCGGAGTGGATGTACGCTATGAGCAAGAAGGCTGCAGCTCAGAGGAAGTACGACGTAAGTAACATCAAGGCAGCAGTCCACACCCCATGCCACATATACAAGCTCGTCCCAGAGGACACGATCTACGACGGTGCAGTATGGCAGGGAAGGAGGCCTGCGGCACCTTCAGGGACAGTCCAGAACTTCGGAGCTAAACTAGTAGACTACTCAACTTGGTGGGATTGCTGTGGGTTCGGCTTCAGGCACATATTGACTGAGAGGGAGTTCACAAGGTCGTTCGCCTTGTTCAAGAAGGTAATGCCTGCAGTCAATGAGGGACACGCAGACGTGTTCGTCACCAGCGACACAGGATGTGTAACAACGCTAGACAAGAGCCAGTGGGCTGGAAAAGCTCATGGTTTCGACTACAACCTCCCAGTGTTGGCTGACGCTCAGTTCGGTGCAATATTGATGGGTGCAGACCCATACACAATAGGACAAGTGCACTGGCACGCTACTGACGTGGAAGGATTCATGAGGAAGATAGGAGTTCCTGTTGACGACTACAAGGAGAAGTTCATAGAGTACCTACAAGACTTGAGAGAAGGAAAAGCCGAGCCACAGTACCTCTACCCCAAGCACAGGAAGATAGACTTCTACTTAACTCTTCCTGAAAGGGTAAGCTGGTACAAGAAGCAAGGTAATAAATAACATGTTAAGCAAAGTTTTTTAATAATTTTTACTTAAATAAAGGTGGTGAAAAAGTGGCAAATGAACCCGTAATGGTAATTGGTGCGGGCCCAGCAGGGCTCTCGGCAAGTAGAGAATTAATAAACATGGGACTTAACGTAGTCCTAGTAGAGAAAGAGTCTTACTTAGGAGGAACACCTAAGAAATTGAAGTACAGTCTCCTCTTCCCAGAGCTTAGACCTGCAGGAGAAGTTATAGATCCACTCATAAAGACTGTTCAGGAGAACAAGAACGTTAAGACCTATATGGAGACCATAGTTGACGGAGTTAAACAGGAGGGCAACGGGTTTGTAGTTTCACTTAAGGACAAGAAGGGGGCAGTGAAGACTGAAAAGGTAAGCGCTATAGTGGCAGCCTCAGGTTTCGAACACTTCGACTCAAGGAGGAAGTACGAGTACGGTTATGGTGTTGTACCTAACATCTATCAGATCTCGGACATAGAGAAGATGTTATCAGAGAACAAACTAGTGACAACAAACGGAAAGCCCCCGAAGAGGGTCGCTATACTCCTCTGCGTGGGTTCTAGGGACGCTACTGTTGGAAACACTTACTGTTCTAGGGTATGCTGTGCTGTTTCAACGAAACAAGCAATGGAAATCAAGGAAAGGATCCCAGACGCTACAGTCCACATCTACTACATGGACATAAGGACTTACGGTCTCATGGAGGACAAGCTATACTGGAAGTCACAACTAGAGTACAGGGTAGGTTTCATAAGGGGAAGGATATCAGAGTTCATGAGAGGTCCAAACGA
>DAHF01000115.1:5649-9829 GCA_002495845.1 Sulfolobus sp. UBA167 | reverse complement strand
CAACGGCATGGAGCTAGGACTAGGTTCAAAGCAGGTAGCCAAAGCTCTAGGGCTTGAGTTCGAAGACCACGGATTCATCAGACCAATGGATCCGGACAGGATGCCGGTGCAGTCAACTAAGAAGGGTATATTCTTGGCTGGAGCGCTAACGGGACCGAAGACGATCTCTGACTCAATTACTGAGGGTACGGCAGCAGCAATAAAGGCATACGAATNNCGAATACGCCACCAAGGGCATATGGGAAGAGTCGGACTTCAATAAGAAGGCCGTAGCCCAGGTGGTACACCATTAATAATTTTTTGCAAATAGATTATGTTAAAGATATTTATCAGGCAGTCCTAGGTAGGGACTCTTTCAATACTGTGAAGGGAGATCCCAAAGCTGCTCTCTCAAACATTCTGAAAGCAATGGAAATGAAGTCTAAGGAAATGAGAGAGCTACAGATCTATACCCAGGAAGATGCTAAGAAGGTCTTCGACTCAGTGTTTTACGCAAGGAAGTACTTCGAACCGATGATGGAGAAGGTGGGCATATCGAAGTTCTCTCAAGCTTTCTCCAAGCTTCAGGATAGCAACTTAACTTATGACGAAAGAGTGAGTTCCATAACTTCTATATCATATCCTGAGGCAGAGGAAGACCTGCGCGACATGGCAAGGGAATTGATACACTTCATGGAGCCTGAAAACTACCCTCTGTGGACTAGGTGGATATGGAACAGCGAGAGAGGTACTGGTTCTATAACTTACGTGTTGAAGGAGGGCTTGAAGCTCTCAAATGAGCAGGAGTTCTTCTCGGCAATGAAGGAGCTGAGGGATACCCTATCTATCTTTGGGCTTGACGTTCCAAACTATTTCGGAACTTCAATTTTTTTGGTTTACGCATACGTCCGTTACGTGGACTATGCGACCCTTCTGGCCGTGGACAGGAAGGCCGGAGGGCTCTATCCATCTCATCTGTCCACCACAGCCCTGGTTATGGGCTTAAAACCGTATTTAAAGGTGATACAAGTTGCCAATCCCAAATCTTGAAAAACCTATAATTAAAGGTTTAATTGAAAAAGAGAAGGTAGTTGTAGACGGAGTGGAGGTTGACGGTACCTGGAACGCGTTCATGATTGAGAGGACGCAGACCGGGTACGATCCCTCCGTGTGGGACGAGATAGCTGGAACCTTGGAGGGCGCGACTATAAGCGCGTGCTGGCAGTGCGGTACCTGCACTTCAGGGTGCACCATGAGGGAATATGATCCAAAATACAGCCCAAGGAGGTTTATAGATCTCGCTAGGAAAGGAGACAAAGAGTCCCTGGTAGAGTTACAGAACTCGATCTGGAGATGCGTCTCATGCCAGAAATGCACTCACAGATGTCCCAAGGGTGTACTAGTGGAAGAAGTAGTTCACTCCATTCACAATTACCTGCTAAAGCACGGCCTAGTTCAGAGTGATCCTGGAACTGTCTTCGACGAGCTCTTCCTCGACGTCGTAATGAAGAACGGAGGCAGGATATCTGAGCTTACCTTGGGAGGAGCGTCAGCCAAGGCAGGCTTTGTATCTTTGAGCTTACGTGACTTGATATCGATGAGCGGTGCCCTTCTAAAGTCTGGGTTAATAAAAGACGTGATGAAGCCAAGCAGAGTTAAAGACTGGGATAAGGTAAAGACAGTTCTAGAGGATGCAATGAAAGATGAAATAAAGCCTGAAGATCTTCAGGCAAACATCAGGTATCAGGTGGTCCCACAATGAGCTCTCCATACGGTAAAGTAGCATTCTACCCTGGATGCTCTCTCGATGGACTCGGAAAGTCCTATGAGGAGTCCCTGAAGCTGGTAGCTAAGGACTTGGGCCTTCCGCTGGATAAGATAAGCGATTACAACTGCTGTGGTGCATTGGAAGTAAAGAACGTCAATACGATGGCTGGACTTCTTCTTCCAGCGAGGAACTTGTCCCTAGCGAGAGAGATGAACGCAGACGCAGTAGTCTCAGCGTGCCCAGGATGTCACTACTCTCTATCAAGGACGCAGTTCTTCATGACCAGATATCCTAAGGTAGCTCAGAAGGTCAACGCTTACCTAGAGAAGATGGGCAACAAGCCCTACGACAGCAAGCTCCTCATGGTCCATGCCGTGGAGTATATATACAACAGCGTCGGCGCGGAAGGAGTGAAGAGCAGAGTGAAGAGGCCATTGAACGGACTTAAGGTGGCTCCTTACTACGGTTGTCTATACAGCAGACCAAAGTCTTACACGCTGTCAGGATACATGGGACTGAGGGATGACCCAGAGAGGCCCTCGTTCATGGACGAAATATTGCAAGCCCTCGGAGCGGAGGTTGTGCCTTTCGAAGCTAAGACCATGTGCTGTGGAGGTCCACATGCGTACTCCGATGTTGATGTAGCACTTCATCTAGAAGCAAGGATATTGAAGGAAGCTAAGAGGAACGGAGCTGAGCTCCTCATAACGGACTGCCCTCTAGGACACGTAGCTATAGAGACGAACATGAACAAGATAGCTGAGAAATACGGAGAGGACTTGAGGATGCCATTAGTTTACTTCTCACAGCTAGTGGCATTCGCCTTCGGACACAGTCCCTCAGAGACACTCCTTACGGCGAACATAACAGACCCGCTAAGCGTACTCAAGAGGTTCTTGTAGACACACACTCTCTCTTTTTTTTAACCCTTTTTTTTTTTTACCTTTTTTCCTCTCTTTTCTTTTCATCTTGTGTTTTTTCTCATTATCATGTTTTAGTCCTAGAGAGTGGAGGTGAAGCAAAAAATATAACCATCATTCGTTTCTACTCCTGAATTGCTTCACCGCTAAAAGAATGAAAGCCTCACCTTGTAGGGATGAAGATTCAAGTGTTCGTGTTTAAACTTCTTTTAGTGAAACTAATGACGCCCCCGGCTCGATGAGGGCTCAGGACTATGGAGGACAATCATTTTTCTTCTCTTCATGGAATCCAGAGGTCAGCGACGGATCCCATGTGGTTCTCTCACCATCGTCAGATGAGAGATGCAATCGCGAATCGATAGAACATGAGCTCTCTGGTTCTCTAAGGAAGTCAGCCTACTAAACATGCGACAGACATCTTCTTCTTGTTGAGTCATAAAAAGTAAAAAAAAGAAACTGAAAGTCATGAACAAAAAAAGAGAAGTAATTCACTTCTAAAAAGAGGACGTAGGACATCGAGGGAATTTAAATTCCGTGTGTCAAGTAGTCTATTCTCCCTCCGTCCACCACGACTGTCTGCCCGGTCATGTACTCAGCCTCGGCAAGGAAGATGGCTACATTAGCTATGTATTCAGGCTTGCCAACCATGGACAGCATCGTTCTCTCCTTGAACCATTTCTCCATGTTACTTATCTCCTCCTCGGTCTTACCTCCTATCGTCATGTCAGTCTCTACCCACCCAGGAGCTATCGCGTTCACTCTGATGTTATACCTCCCGAACTCGAATGCCATCCTCCTGGTCAGCATAACGACCGACGCTTTAGTCAATGAATAGAACGTGTTTCCAAAAGCTGAAGTTCCAAGGGAGGCGTTAGAAGCCATGTTTATTATTACTCCTCCTCCTTTCTCCTTCATGTGTGGCAATACCTCGAGAGTAGTGTTGATCACTCCCTTGACGTTCACGTCCAACATCTTGTTGAACTTGGACTCATCGTAGTCCTCTATCCCAAAGAGGTACCATATCCCTGCGTTGTTGACCAAGATGTCTACCTTTCCTAGCTTCCTCTCTATCTCTGCTACCATAGTCTTGACTTCCCCTCTGTTCGAAACGTCAGCCCTGAATATCTCCGCCCTTTCTAGGGAATCCTTCAGCTCCTTGGCTTGCTTCTCAGACGAGGAGTAGTTTATAGCTACGCTTGCGCCCTCGTCGTGGAACGCCTTAGCTATGGCTCTCCCTAAACCCTTTGAAGCCCCAGTTACGAGGACCACTTTTCCTGAGAATTTGCCTGTCATAATCATCATTGATAACTAGGGAATTAAAGTGAGTCGACATTTTGTTAAGTTATTCTAATCTTTAATGAAGATCAGAACGAGCTTTTCACCCTAAGAGCATGTGGTTGCACGTCAACGTGCAAAGGCAAAGTCAAAGGAAATTAGATAGAAAAAAAAGGAAAAAACGAGTGTAAAAAAGAATGTCTTTTTTCCTCCAATATCCTGAAAAGATCAGGGTCGG
>DAHF01000115.1:1009-5623 GCA_002495845.1 Sulfolobus sp. UBA167 | reverse complement strand
ATTGCAAGGCAGAGTCATGAAGCAGGAAGCCCCGAGAGGCGGGGTAGTTCACTTATCTAAACTTTCTTGAAAAAAATGATTGCCTCCTCAACTTCTCCCTTAAGTTAAGAAGACTCGTGATATTGAAAGTTAAGTTCTGTTTTGAAAATGGCTATAACCCCCCGTGCTTACCATTACTTGTGGAAGTAATAAAGCTCGAGAACGTTTCCAAGGTATACCCGGGTCAAGTGAGGACTGAAGCCCTTTACGACGTTAACCTCTCAATAGAGGAAGGTGAGTTCGTATCCATCATGGGTCCTTCAGGGTCTGGTAAGTCTACCTTGCTCTCCCTGATGGGAACCCTCGACAAACCTACAACGGGCAGAGTGATGGTATACGGAAAGGAGGTGACCTCCATGTCCGACGATGAGGTCTCAAAGGTGAGGAACTACTACATAGGTTTCGTGTTCCAGAGCTATAACCTCATACCTAGGCTTACAGCGTTAGAGAACGTCGAAGTTCCCCTCATACCCAGGGGGATGCCTGAGGGTGAAATGAGGAAGATAGCCATGGAATCGCTGAGCTCAGTTGGCATAGGTAATCTCTACATGAAGAAGCCACCACAGCTCTCAGGGGGACAGCAACAGAGGGTTGCCATAGCTAGGGCGGTTGCGCAGTCTCCTAAGATAATCCTCGCAGACGAGCCAACTGGTAACTTGGACAGCAAGAGCTCTGAGGAGGTTATGGACGTCTTCTCCAAGGTGAACAAGGAGACCGGGACCACGATTGTGATAGTTACCCACGACCAGAACGTAGCGTCATACGCTAGGAGGATCATAAGGATAAAGGACGGTAGGGTGGTAGAATGAGGAACGTGGTGAAGTTACTCCTGGTATTAGCGGTTTTGCTCAGCATCTCACCTATCGCTTTCAACCAAGCCGAGGGAGCAGTAGGTGCGTCGGGTTGGGGTACGCCTGACAACCCTATAAACGCCCATCCCGGGTATAAGGACGTGCCATTCTTCGTTGTAGTGAGCGAGCCCATAACTCTACAACCACAAGAGGCAGTCTTGAACTTGCCCGGGGAGGTTTTATCCTCGGAGTGCACAACAGTAGCTTACGGGTCTTCCTCCCAGTCCTCGCTTGGGACGTACGTCCTTACGTTCGATTTGAGCGTACCTTCGTCCACGTCTCCAGGGTACTATCAAGCTTACTTGACTGTGTACTACTTGAACTTGACCAGCGGGAAGACAGTGGTGGAGTCATCTCCAGTGACCATACCCGTGAAACCTTTGATTTACCCTACGGTACAGTTAGTCTGGGGAACCACTTCATCGCCCACCTTCCCTAGGGCGGGAGAAGGAGTTACCCCGCTCACGCTAGTCGTCGAGAACCCCTCAGAACATCCCATACTCAACGTTAAGGTCAACGTCACCTTGCCTAAGGGAGTCTTCTCCATGGATGGGGAGAGTTACGTATGTGAAGACATCTCAGCCATCCCAGCGGGAAATGCAGTCCCAATCACGACGCCGGTGAACGTGTCTACCCTCTCTTCGCCGGGGGAATACACCTTGAAGTACAGCGTGTCCTTCACGAACTACTTGGAGTTCCAGTACTCTCACGGCGGTGAATTGAACACTTCAATATACTCCCTTTCTCCTTTCAATGCTACGTTGAAACAGGGTCAGGCTTACGCGGGCTCCTTGACGCGAGTCTGGTTGAGGTTGAACTCCACCACTACAGGGGTGCTGGTCTCATTGATCCCAAGCTTGAAGGTGGTTTACACCAACTTCACAGAGGTTCCCCTCTCACCCGGAGAGGAGCGTACTTTCTGCTTTGAGGTAGTTACCCCGGAGACGATCTCCGGAACTTACCCAGTCCTCTTCAGGGCAACGCTTGACGACATGGGCGAGGTTGAGAACCTAACCTTCGTCGAACCCCTTCAGGTGGTGAACAACCAGACTCCTTCAATAGTTGACTCCTTCTGGGGAAATCAATCTTTGGCATTCCCCAACGAGGGAGTAGCAGACCTCACGTTAGTCGTCGAGAACCCCCTACCTATTCCACTCGAGAACGTTAACCTGACCCTCGTGTCCCCTCGAGGCGTGTCCCCGGTTTACCCATACGTCACAATTCCGGAACTGGGGAACTTCTCCGTGAGGGAGATTTCCTACCCCGTACAGATAGGGAACGTTACCCCAGGGTCAATCACGTTCAATTACGTCATGAGGTACGGAAACGAGGAGGTGAAAGGTAACTTCACTGCAATCATAAGCGCTTTCTCCCCGGTGTTCGCGGAGCCCGAGGCAAAGCCAATCCCAGTTGGAGGGTATTCCAACCTCACTGTCTCGGTAATAAACAACGGTTCCATCCCAGTCCAAGACGTCAACGCGTTCCTAGAAGTTAAAGGAATAGACGAGATAGCTTATTTCAACCAGACTTTGCCTTCATTGCTTCCGCACTCCAACTCTTCATTCGTCTTCTACCTCTACGCCCCTCCCGACCTGAACACTGGAGTATATCCTTCAATCTTGAAGGTCTTCTTCTCGGAGTACTCTAAGGTGATTAACGAGACTTACGTGGTTCCGCTCGTGGTCGTCCAAGATCCCTCATTGCAGGTTTCCCTCACTCCTACCACTGTGTTCTACTCGTCCAACAACACGCTAGTTCTCTCCATGAGCAACCCATTACCTTCACCGGTATACGACGTTCACGTTTCGCTCACGAGCGAGTCTCCATTGTACATATCATCTCCTTCTCTGAACGTTGCAGAGATACCGCCTAACACTACATCGTCTTTCGTGGAATACGTGGTTCCAGAGGTTCCATCAACTTCGACCATTCCTTTGGAGATAGAGACATCCTACGTTTACCGTGGCTTGCCCTACAACCAAGTCTCAGCAGTTGAGCTCTTCTCGACTGGCAACGTGTCCCTTTCAATGACGGGGGTATCGTCCTCAGAGGTGAACGGTTCCGTTGTGATCACCGGTACCTTGGTGGATGATGGTAACTACCCCGCAAAGGGGGTTGTAGTCAGCGTGAATAATTACACCTCTGTTTACATAGGTGACGTATCCCCTGGAACGCCTACACCGTTCAGCGTCTCCTTCACCGTCCCGCCAGGGTTCTACCACTTCAACGTCACCGTGACTTACCAGAACTCCGTCATGCAGAACAAGGAAATATCATATCCCTTGTCGATGGGAGTATCAGACAGCTCTTCCTCGGCGGACTCAGGGCATGTGAACTACTTAGGCATAGGTTTAGGCGCGCTAATCGTTGTATTGATCTCTGTAATAATCTACCTCACGGTGAGGAGGAAGTGAGGATCTCCAAGTTCATCTCCTTTGCCGTCAAGTCAGTGAAGGAGAGGAAGACTAGGGCACTGCTCACCATACTCGGCATAGCAGTAGGTCCTGCAGCGATAGTGGCGATAAACTCCATGGTGGAGGGTTACTCTCACACCATCCTATCAGAGATATCCGGATTCCTATCACCTTACGACATAGTTATAACTCCAACTGGGGCAGGACCATCGATTTCCCAGTACGTTGTGGAACAGCTCTCCTCAATCCCCGGGGTGAAGATGGGTATACCGTTTTACACGATCCCAGCCTTGGTGCAGACTCCTCAGGGGAAGACTGGGGTGACCATATTCTCTGTGAACTTGAACCAGCTCAGGGTCGCCGCGCCGGGGCTCTCCCTCATGCAGGGAAATTACCCTCCACCGGTGGATTACGAGGCGATAGCTGGATACGACTTCCTCACGGATTATGGGTTCACTGCGGGGGAGCCAATACAAGTCACCTTGTTCTACGACGGCTTGAACGGTACGAGGTCGTTCCTGATCAGCGGGGTCCTCAACGAGTTCGGGAGCTTCCTCGGCGTTGACGTGGATAAGTCCCTCGTTGTACCACTCTCCTTCGGGGAGCAGTTCACCCCTTACTTCAACGGGGTCATACTAGTTGCTTACTCCACTTCTCAGGTGAACGCGATAGTCAACTCAATAAAGGCAAAGTACGGTGGAGCATTCAACATAGTCGTGGCTGAGGAGTTCATAAAGCTGATAGGGAACACGCTAGCTTCCCTCAACGGACTCCTCATATCAGCAGGGGCTACGTCTTTCGTCGTATCCTTCATGGGGGTTACCACGACCATGTTCACCTCAGTGGTCGAGAGGACGAGGGAAATAGGATTGTTGAGGGCTCTCGGGTTCACCAGGAAGGACGTTATGGTAATGTTCTTGACCGAGGCGTTTGTCATGGGATTAATAGGAGGAGGTATAGGTTTGTTAGCTGGGATGCTCATGGCCACAGTCCTCACCTCGGAGCACTTCGGGCTTGGGTTCTCCTTTTTGAAGGGTCTCCAAGTGACCCCGGTGTTCTCTCCTACCTTCTTGGTAGAGGCAATAGGGATAGCAGTAGTCCTGAGCTTAGTGGCAGCCTTGGCGCCGTCGTACCGCGCTTCGAAGGAAGAACCATCCGTAGCACTCAGGCATGAGTGAGCTAGAGGGGGTGTGTGTATTTAAGAGGTGATTTTTTTTTTTGTTTCATGGATTGAGGTTTTTTCTTTTTCTTCCTTTCTTTTGCTTCCTCTCTCCTTTCATTCTCCTTCTTCTATTCCCCTTTCTATTCCT
>DAHF01000115.1:0-967 GCA_002495845.1 Sulfolobus sp. UBA167 | reverse complement strand
AGCACGCGAAGTCCAGAGATTTGTTCCTCCTCACTTTCTTCCTTTCTTTTCTCTTTTTCCCTTTTTTTCCTTCCTTTCCTTCTCCTCTTTCTCCTTCCTCTCCCTCTTTACTTTCTTCCTTTCTTCTTTTTCCTTCCCCTCTCTTCTTTTTCCTTCTCTTCCCCCTCTCTTCCTTCCCTTATTTCCATTTAAACAGGTTAATTAAGTTTTAATAATTTTTGAAAGAAAGAATTATAAGTTAAAACCCATATTTCTCTACATGGACAGGAATTGGTATGAGTTGCCCAAAGAAGTCAGGTTCGGGATAAGGTACCTCTCGGCGCATTTCTATCCGCAGAGGTATATGAGCAGGTGGGAAGTGCTGAGGCCTTTGAGCATGAAGGCTTCAGAGAGAGTGAAGGGATACTCCCCTCAACAAGTACAAGAGGAAATAGATCACTTCAACTTCTTCGAGTCCTACTTCAGGGGAGAGCCATTGAGCGAGATAGAACTACCAGAATCTTACATCAACTTCTTCGACAACCTAGTTGAGGACTTCAAGAGCGGGGACTTGTGCAGGATAGTGACCAGGTTCCACATGGTGACTGAGGGAATCCTTGCCACTACCGGTCTGGACGTGCTTAGGAGGGCGGGCGAGAAATACTCACTCCAAACCTTTCTGACGGGAATAAGGCACATAATAGAGGACGAGGCTAGGCACATTAACTTCGGCGCATCGCTTGTGAGCTCTCCTGAGTACGCTGTGAAGAGGATAGAGACCTTATACCCCGACGCAAGGAGGATAGTCGAAGACGGGAGGGATAAGCTCGACCCTCTAGTGCCATTCGACGAAATATTGAACGAGATGGAAACCCTGAAGAGGGGAAGGATATACAGATTGTTAAACAAGGCCTAGTAAAGTCAGAAACAGTGCGCTATTTTGTTTCCACTCTAGGTGACTTGGTTGTCAGGTTTTTTCGCTCTTGAA
>DAHF01000042.1:20793-20974 GCA_002495845.1 Sulfolobus sp. UBA167 | reverse complement strand
CTTTGAAGATGTTCGTAAGCATTAGCTAGGGTAATCTTTGCCCTAAACCAGTTGTTAGAGAGAAACCTCTTTCTTGATATAGATCTGTGTAGACGTTTCATCCTACACAGTGCCTTTTTAAGGGGTCAGATTAGGGAAATATTCGCCGTCTGAAGTTACGAGCATCTTCTCTACACCAACG
>DAHF01000042.1:20508-20637 GCA_002495845.1 Sulfolobus sp. UBA167 | reverse complement strand
TCTAACTTGAGTCACCTTCCAGCCCGATTGGGATATATTAGGGAGTAGTACTTATGAGACTTCTTCTCCCTTGGGAAGCGTGTTAATCCTTCAAAAAACCTTTCCCTAGCGTCGTGGTAACGATCAGCT
>DAHF01000042.1:257-20497 GCA_002495845.1 Sulfolobus sp. UBA167 | reverse complement strand
AGTGGAGTCCCTTGTAGTCTTGTTACTGCTTCCTCAGATCGAGGGCTATTTGCCTTAATTCATCCCTGTTTAACCCTTTTCCATCCCTTTGATAGAAATACGTACTGCCTACCTCAGGGTATTGTACACTTTACACGCCATCAACCGGGCTTTCAATGCCCTCAACGTTCACTCGTCGGTGTAAGCACGGAAACGGAAACCCTACGGTANNGCATCAGTTGTATATTGGTCATTCTTACATTTAGATATAAGGTGGCTATCCACTCAAGAAGTATCTTCCGCCCCCTTAAACCCCCGTTAATATAAAACTGCTATGTTATCATCACGCTATTTGAACCGATCCAGTGAGAATGTAGGGTGAAACGGAATCGTTTCTGTGGCTCATAAATGTACTTGTCCTTCCATCGGACTGGGACTTGAATTCACAGCTGGGATGAACCGAGGCTAATCACCTTCATGGGCAATGAAGTTAGAAGATCTCATTGAAGAGTAGAGAAGAAAGTCTTAGGTAGATCCTAGGCTTTCACGAGGAAATCGTTTTAATCATGTTTCATCCCTAACCTTGGTCCTGCAGATACGCTTGATTTAACCACTTTTATTGCCCCTAATTCCATCAAGGAATTCTCTACAGCCTCTACGTCCTTTCTTAACGTGAAGATATGGGGATTTGGACCTGCATCGAAGGTATATCCAGCGGTTTTCCCGTCTCCGAAGCGGTCTATCACCTTCAAGGACATAGCATTCAAGTATACTAAGGGAGGAAAAGAGTCCATCATGATTGCATGCATGCTGTTGCTATGCCTAATCGTCATCTCGAAGAACTTCTCAGCGTCTCTGTCCCTGATTGAGTCCAACACCAAAGGGAAAGTATCTCTGATGAACTCTAGCCTGCACTTCATAAGTCTAGACGTCTCCACGGATATTCCCATTCCCTTCCTTGACGAAACGCGTTTCCTCTCCTCCGTGAATATGGGTATCAAGTCTACTAATTCCTTCCAGTGGTCATGGGGGAAAACTTGTTCACAAAAGGAGTCCTCTCCGTCATCTCTAACTCCAGCGTGCCATATCACGAAGCCACCGTACATGCTCCTACACGCGCTTCCTGACCCTATTCTGGCTACCTTGGATAGCTCCTTCAAGTTCATGTCCAGTCCTAAAGCATCAGAGGAAGCTAACGTCAGGGCAGCAATCCCCGCAGCTGAAGAAGCCAACCCAGCTGAGGAAGGGAAGTTAGACCAAGACTCCACTTTCGCGTATATCCTCTTCCCAGAGATCTCCCTCATTTTATCCAAAACCCTTGATGCATAAGACTTAACTTCCTCGTCGGAGATCTTAACACCGTTCACCTTCACTTCGTCCTTGCTCAATGCAGGATCGAAAAGCACTTTTGTAGTCACTTTCAACGCATCTAAGGAAATTGACAGGGAGTCATTGAGGGGTAAGTTGAGAGATACGTCCCTCTTTCCCCAGTACTTCACTATTGCTATGTTAGAAGGCGCTTCTGCCTCTCCTTCAAGCATCCTTAGTCAGTCCCCTATCCTCTTTCACTTTTATAACCTTGATGCCCACGCTTTCCCAGAACGCCTTCACTCGTTCCATCTCCTTCCCTATCGCCAAGAGGGAGTCTCCTCCTCCAGCCCCGGGAGAGAACGCTATTAGTGCCCCTCTCTTTTCAGTCTCATAGAGGATCTTTCTCTCCTGTTCGCTCTCGAGTTTCACTCCTACCTTCTCAGCCAGCAATTTCAAGCCTACCCTTGCCATCCTCACGTGAGGTATTGCTTCTATGAGGTCTCCCTTCTCCAAGTATTTCAAGGCCATTTCATTGTCTTTCTCAATTTCCTTAAATGATTCCTTGAAGCAGTCCGTGTCCTTCAGCTTGCTGAACTCCCTCACCAAGTTCACCGTGTCCGCACTCCTACCTGTGAACCCCAGAATTATCTCGTAATCTCTGGGAAACTGGACTTTCTCTACCTTCCAGTCCCTTGCGTTTGGAGTTGAAAACCTCTTGTACTTTACACTGCCGTACACAGCAGTAGCTATATCGAAACCGCTCCCTATCCCTCCTTGCCTGATGTAGTTAGCCTTCTGGGAAAGGAAATGCACTTCATCTAGATCAATCCTTCCCGTTATATAGTAGTAAAGGCACGCCGTTAAGGAGACGGTTGATGCGGAGGAACTCCCCAGTCCCGTCTTCTTTCCTTGGAAAGAGAAGTCCTCATCGTTATTCAGGCTAACTTGAACTCCCTTTACGTCTCCCAAGTGTTCCCTGACCACTGATAACACGGAGTCAATGACAGGGTTCTCTCCTTCCATGAACTTACCGTAAGACGTGTAGAACACGTTCTCCTTCACGTCGTCCCTCAAGGTACACCTCACTCTCCTGTCTATAGCTATTGAATGGGAAATCCCCCCGAAGACTACCGTATAACTTCCTATCCAAAGCACCTTTCCTGGGGAAGAAAATGAAAACGACTTCACGACAATAATTTAAGTAATCCCCTTAATAATTAAGCGATGGAATTTCTCGACAAGAAACATAGAATTGTCGTTATCAGCATAGCCCAAGGAGGGCCTGCGGGGATAGATAGAGACGATTTATTCCAAAGCATGAGCTTAGTGATGAGCAAGGATACCTTATCTCATGTACTTGAGGACCTCTATTTCGATGGTAGCATCAACATCCTCAGGGACGGCAGGGAAGTCCGCTACGTGGCGTCAAAGGACATAAGGGAATCCATGATAGCTCTAGAGTTACAGAAGTATAGGCTAGCGGAGAAGTTAGAAGCATTGAAGGAGTTATCCAAGGCTCAAGACAAAGACAAGGCCGAGGTAATCTTGAACTCGGTAAAAGAGATAGCGGTCATATTATCTGACTCCATTTTAAACTTGATGAAGAGCTCTCCGTCTTTGACTTTACCAGAATACCTTGACATAGTGGACGCGATAAACAAGGATTTCTTATCTAAGTTAGTCCCACTTCTGGAGGGCAAGCCTTCCAAGAGGGAACTTGAGGTTCTCATGAAGCTTGTTTCAAGGTACCGTGGAGAAAAGGACGCTGAGAAGCTCAAGCTGGTTCTCGACAAGCTTTACGCTAGCGAGGAACAGAAGAAAAAAGAGGAGGAACCCCAGCCAAAGAATGAAGGGCAGGTTCAGGATAACAAGAGCTGAACATGTCTTTGGATCTGCTTTCATGCGAGAAGTAAGTATATATGTGTGTACTTTTTCCTACCTCTTATCAAATAGAAAAGTGAATGTAAAATTGGCATTAAGGTTAGAGTGTATATAGAAAAGATTAAAATGACAAACTCGATAAACAGTTCTTATGAGAGTCAAAAGATCGAATGCGGAGATAGTTGGTGATATATTAGAGGTAATAGACAAGGGTTATAACAAGACCTCCTCGTTGATGAAGAACGCTAACTTGAGCTTTACTTTAACGAAAAAGTACATTAACATAATGATGAGCAACGGTCTCATTGAAGAAAAAGAAGGAGAATACAAGATCACTGCCAAGGGCAAGAGGCTTCTGGAGAATTTGCGTAAAATAAGGTCTCTAGAAACTGAATTGGTAACACTTTTAAACTCTATAAATGAAGATTTAGCTAATGAATAGTCCAGATCTAGCATTCCTGCTGATACCTACATTTCTTACTGTAGTTTCATCAGTTTTCCTCTATTACGTGAGGAGAAGGCTAGCTTCGATAAAGGAGGAAAATGAGAAGCTTGAAGATAAATTAGTCTTCCTCACCTTTAAGAGCCTGATAAGTTTCCTCTCCTCGGAGGAGGCATCTTCCCTCATAGAGGAGTCCATAATAGGGGCTAGTATGAAAATAAACGGTGACGTCTTCATAAAGGAACTCGAGAGACGATGGCCTAAAGTGAGAAAGAAGCTAGGAGGGCTATCCTCACTCATGAACGTCGAAAGGAAGATAGGTTTCCTGATGAAGAACTTCGAGAACAGTTACTATTATACCCTAGTTTCTTCTTCAACATCGATGCTTCTAACTACGATCAGCCTCCTCATGTTTGTTCTAGGTTTCCCCACAGATTCAATGTTCATTGCTGGTCTATCCACAGCTACCGTTTTGATATCCTTGTATTACGAAAAGAGGATGTTAGCGGGGTTCTCAGATTACTTTAAAATATACTCTAAGTATTGTTGAAACTACTTCTTTTCCTCTCTCTTTGTGTTCTGCTTCACTTGTTCTTTTCGCCCTCAACCTTCACGTAGTTCCAAAGTAAACCCACTTGTGGGACCTCAACTGAGACTACGTCACCGTCCTTGAGGTAATTCTTCTCTCCGAATTCCCCCACACCAGCAGGAGTGCCGGTAGTGATTAAGTCACCAGGGAGTAGTGTAATTCCCTTCGTCAAATAAGACACTAAGGAAGGTATATCGAATATCATGTCGTCGATTCCTCCGTCCTGCACTTTTCTTCCATTCACCTTTGTAATTATTCTCAGATCCTCAACGTTTACTTCATTACGTGATACTATCCAAGGTCCTACGGGAAGTGCGGTGTCTAGCCCTTTTCCCTTAACCCAGTTCAACCCATAGTGCTGAATACCAGGGAACTGGTAGTCCCTGAAGCTGACGTCGTTTACTATGGTAAACCCGAAGACACATTCCATGGCTTTCTCCTTTTCGACGTCCTTACACTTCTTCCCTATTACAATTCCTATCTCTCCCTCGTAGTCTACCTTCTTGAGGTAAGGGGGGATGACTATTGGATCACCTATTCCCACTAAGGCATTTCTGAACTTCGTGAAGAAGTATGGTTCGCTTGGAGGACTCATGGAGGATTCCTTCGAGTGTGATCTGAAGTTCACCGCCGGCAGGAATATCTTCTCCGGATATACTGGGGGAAGAAACTTCTTCACCTTAACTTCCTTCATCTTAAGCGACTTGATCTCCTCGAACCCTGAGATCACCTTTGAGGTATCTTGAAAAACACACGAAAATGCTTCATTCTCAGGCTGGTATGCTTTTCCATCCTTCAGGAGCACTGCTCCTCTTCCATCGTCGAGTAAGGCGTAACCTATTTTCACATGAGTAGGGTAAAGGCGTAAATTAAATATTTAACTTTAAGGAAGCGAAAATGTATTAAACAATCTCCCTGTCGTCTCTATCTGATACATACATAAGGTCTTTTCCATCTCATTATTCTTGAAACGAAGAGATGCACATGAAAGTAATCTGAAATTTAGCGTGAGAAGAAGAGAAAAACTCTATGCAACGCTTATTTTTCCAGCTTCTCATACAGACCTCATGGTAAAGAAATGCATTGTAGCTGGAGGTATACTCATAGAGGGCGATAAGGTCTTGTTAATAAAACATAAGAAGTTAGGGAAGTGGTTATACCCAGGAGGTCACGTTGAGGAGAATGAGACACCACGCGAGGCAGCAGAGAGAGAGTTCTTGGAGGAGACCGGTCTAAAGGTTAATGTGGTAGGTGAGAGATTCGACACGAATGACCCTTCAGTCTCTCCGGAACCACTACCTATAACCATTTCAATGGAAACGGTGAATTATCCAGACGTTACACATCTTCACTACGATATGATATTTCTGGTCAATAGAATTGGAGGTAGTCTACTCGACGGGAAATGGTTCTCCCATGAAGAGATAGAACAACTTGATACCTATGAGAACGTCAAACAAATCCTGAAGATGGCCTTCATGGAGGTGAAAAATAAATATAATAACAAATCTTAGCCTTGTTGCCTTAAAAAATAAGAGATTGCATTTTTGTAGAAAAATAGCACATGAAAAAGTTTAGAGCCTTAGAAAACATGTAAAGAAAAAAAGAGATTATGCCTTATTTTGTCCTTGTCCTAGCTCTGCTATTTCTCCAGAAGTTTCTTCTAGTGGCTTACCCTTGGTCTCTGGTATTAAGAAGAAAGTCACTGCTGCTGCTATGAACATGAGCGCTGACAAGAAAGTGATTGCGAATGAAAGCCCGTAAGTAGCCATGAGAGAGGGAAAGACGAATGAAGAGAAGGAAGCCCCTATTCTACCTGCAGAGACCGTGAATGATTGTACCTGCCCCCTTATCTTAGTCGGAGCCAGTTCTACGCCTAACATTCCTGATGCACTAATTGAACCTGGACCTGCTTGTTCCATGAAGTTGAACATTCCAAATAATAATATTCCGAGCAGAGGAGAGAATGCCGGACCTATAATCAGTGCCCCTGTCTTCAGGTCGTAAGAAGTCCCAGTTGAAGATAGGTAAGTGCTGAAGGCAAGGAGAAAGATTGCCATTCCTAGGAATCCCGCTATCTGCATGGGTTTCCTTCCAGCGCGGTCTATCAGCAATAATGCGATTATTCCCCCTGGCACGGTGAAGGCGAACTCAGTGACAAATTGGAACATAGATGGGGTCAGACCTAAGACCTTTGCTATGCTAGTTGGGCCGAACAGTATCGAAGAGTAAGCAGCTATATCGAAGAGGAACCAGAGGAACATGGCCCCGAGGAATGTCCTAAGGTTCTTCCTAAAGTAATACCCGAATCCGTTATTATCTTTCAAGTTCGTATCTATTGATACCTCGCTCTTCGTGACCTCCTTTACGACCTCTTTCACCTTCTCAACGTTACCTTCTATCCTACCAAGGAACCTCGCCGTTTCAGGTATCTTCCTCCTGAGGTATATGACGGACGCCGCTGGTATCGCTCCTGCTGCTAACACTATCCTCCAAGTGAGGTCTGGTGAAACATGAAGAAATCCAAGTATCAAAGCTACAAACGCTGCGACCGTAGCTCCGAACCCCCAGAACATACCGAAGCCTAAGGCAATTATCTTACCTCTATCCTTGGCATTCGTATGTTCAGCCATTATCATTGGTGACAATACGTAGTCTGCACCTACACCCATACCTAGAAGGAATCTGATCGCTACCAACGTGGGAGCATTCGGAGCGAATGCCTGCAGGAGTGCACCTATAGTCATTAAGGCTACGTCTATTCCGTAGAACTTCTTTCTTCCCATTCTTGACAGTTGACCGAAGATTATCGAACCTACAGCTGCACCTATCAACGCAGATCCTGCGACCAAAGAGTCGTAAAAAACGTACGTAGAGCTTCCCGGTTTTATCCCGTACGAGGAAAGGACCACTGCGAGGACTATTCCTATGGAGGACAGATCATATCCGTCCGTGAATACGCCCATTCCAGTTGTGAACAAGCTCTTGAAGTGGAAAAAGTTCAGCCTGCTTTCGTCCAAAGGTTTGAAGGGATTTTGTCTCATTGTGGTGATATGAAACGTATAGAATTTAAGCATTTTGAAAATATTTTATTTATTATTATATACATCTATATATTTCTCAATTCCTTACGTAGGTTATAGACACTTAGCTCATCTTAACGAGTTTGAAGCCTGATTCGATCTTATCTAGCTATATATTTAAAAACAACCTTTAATAAAAAAATTAATATATTGCAAATATCTGAAACAAGCATGCCTAAAAAGTCCAAACAAGCAAAAAAATAATGGTAATATAACATTTCTCGCTGGACTGAGAAAAATTTGCTTACAGCGGAAACTAAACTGGAATTAAAGAAGGGATCTTCTGAGGTCTGATAAGCTAGGACGACGATTTAATTAGGTCGTAGAGTTTCTTATTTCTAGTCGAAACGATTACCTTAAATGACGATAATGAAAGCAAGAACTTCGCTATTTTCTCCACGTCATCATCTTTCAAGTGTTCCTCTGGTTCATCAACCAGTATAAGCGATCCAGGCTGGGTCGACGCAATGATAGATAGCATTGTGACTAGAGACTTCACCCATAGAGGAGAGTTGGATAACCTTCCGTTTCCGTACTGTATTATACCTCCTTGAATCTCGACCTTTTCTGGAAGAATGTCATGAACCTCAAGGTTGTGGATCTCCGTTATTCCTTTCCTCATCCTCGACATAGCCCTCAATCTAATGTCGTCGACGAACTGTATGATTTCCTCCTGCGATATCCCTGACTCTAAAACGTTTACTAGAGAAGCCCTATCTGCTGGCACAATGACGACTTCCTGGAAGCCGGTCTCGTCTTCCACCCTTTTCCTGTATGCAGAGATTATAGGCTCTATCATGCTCTCCATCTCTTGAGACACCATTTCCTCGAACTCGGAGTGTATGTTAAATGAACCGCCGAGGATCTCCTTTAGGCTCCTGCCCACTGCTGTCCTGAGCTCATCAACCTTAATGTCCCTGTCTAGCCCTCTGTCTTCTACCCTTACCCTTAGGTCTGCGGTCAGAGAAACCTTTCCCTGTGTGTAGTCAAGCTTCAAGAAAACCTTGAGTCCTTTCATCGATATCGATTTCAACCCATCTACCTCCCTACTTCCGTGCACGTCGAATAAGTCCATCTCTACCTTGCGGTTCAATATTCTGCCTATCACTTTCTCGAAGTCGAAGTTGACCTCTACCTTCACGGGGCTTTCGAGGGAAACTGTAGAGTCCTCGTACTTGATGGGAAGGGGAGTCCCAAGCTCCCTAAGTAAAGGAAGTGCTCTGGACGGCTTCACCATCTTGAAGGAAACCTCCCTGAAGAACACCATTAAGGTAGTTAAGGTCATGTAAAAGCTCTCCAGTTTTCCCTCGCTCTCCCTGGTTATGGCTGATGCCAACTCCCACGCTACCCTCTTCCTTATCTGAGAATACCCCTCGTAATCAAGGAGATAATAAGAGTTATAGATGTTTGTGAGGTCTTCGTATCCGTAAACTGCGGTTATCCCTTTGTTCTTTACCTCTTTGAGAAGGCTTTCCATTATCATTGCTTCTCTTCATCGTTTAAATACTTCTCCAAAACGGCTATCGAGTAGTCGTATCTAAATGAGGTGTCGTGATGTCCACCTTCGAACTCCTCATAGACGTGGTCTACTCCAGAGTTGGAAAGTATTGAATGGATCATTCTACTACCGTACTGGATGTTGTATTCGTCCCTTTTGCCGACGTCAATGTAGATTACCTTCTTCTCTCGAAGCGTATCCATGTGTGCCCTCAAAGCCTTAACTGGGTCCTTTTCCTTCCACCTCTTCCATACGTCGTCTAAGATCTCGCCCGTTTCGAGGTCAAATGGAAGCTCAAGGTCATTTCCCTTGGGGGAATAAAACGCTGCCATAGCAAGGATCATGAGGGTGGTTAGTTCGTCCCTTCTCTTCTTGGTCTCCCTGTTCCAGAAAGTCACGAACCATTCCCTCCATGAGGAAAACTTCCTTAGCTTCTCTATTGCTAAGGGAAACTCAGGGATGTATATGTACTCGAAGTAAGCGTCACCGGAGTGGTCTGCAATTGCCTTGATCTCCCTGTGTTTCATCCCAATCATGAGGGAACCGTAACCTCCAGAGGACTTACCCATGATTCCTACCTTGTCGGTTTTGTAGGTCTCCGAGAGCGTTTTCACGATTTCCATCACGTAGTCCTCGTAGTTGCCCACAGCCGATGAGTTCAGGTACTGATTTCCCCCCATCCTAGTAAAGGTGTCCGGAAGGACCATTATGACCCCTTTTGACTTTCCTTCGGCGCGCATCCTCTCCAACTTAGTCTTCATGTCTTCCGAGAACGGGTCGTAGTTCAGCATGGACAGAGAAGAGCTCAAGAAACCGCTGAGGTAAACGATCAACGGCTTTCCCTGGGCGTCTTCAGGCTCTATAACTGCGACCTTCCTTCTGTAAGCGTCGTTCAGGGGATTGTCCTTGAGGGACTCGCACTCAAAGTCGATGAACTTGAGATTCATGGCATTCTCCATGTAGCTTTCCCACATCTTGAATGTTTCGCGTTGATTCACCTAGATTCTCTTAACTTAAATCCTTGAAATTGCATTTCTCCATATGGAGCTTGCTGTTGTCGTGGTAGTCGGCTCAGATAAGCCTGGAATAGTAGCTGGGATATCCTCTGAGCTTGCCAAGAACAACGTGAACATAGTCGACATCTCACAGACCGTGCTTAGGGGAGTCTTCTCCATGATAATGATCGTCGACATATCCAAATCATCGGTAAAGATAGGCCAGCTAAGGGAATCCCTGAAGAATAAGGGAAGGGAATTAAACGTGGACGTGTTGCTTTATCACATAGATGTATTCAACTACATAGAGAGGATTTGACATGTTCTCTTCCGAGGAGATAACTGAAGTAATAAAGATGCTCACCGAGGAGGATCTGGACATAAGGTCAGTCACCCTGAGCATGAACGTTCTGGACGCTATAGATAGGAACGAAGAAAGCTCGATCTCCAGGATCATGGAGAAGCTTGACTTGGTTAAGAGGTTCTCCCAAGTCGTCGACGAAGTGAAAGAGAAGTACGGAATAAGCATAATAACCAAGAGGGTCGCGACTTCACCGGTCCAGTTCTTTTTGGAGGTAAATCCTTCCAAGGAATACGCGATAAAGTTAGGAAAAGCCATGGATTCCCTCGCCATCAAGGGAGGGATAGACTACGTGGGAGGATTCTCAGCTTTCGCCGATAGGGGCACGTCTAGGAGCGTCAGCGTATACATCTCGTCCCTATCTGACGTCATGAACCTCACTAACAAAGTCGCGGGCGTGCTCTCAGCGGGGTCAACGTTCAGCGGAATCAACCTGAGCTCTGTGAGGGGCTTCGTAGAGCAAATATTCAACATGAGGCCTGAGTCTTCCTCAAGGGTTGCGGTCATGGTCAACCTCCCTCCAGATTCTCCCTTCGTACCATCTGCGACTCATGGGCTGGGAATGCCAGACATGCAAGTCAACGTTGCTGTGAGCGGGCCTGGAGTGATAGAGTCCGCAATTAGGAAGAGCCATGTGAACGACGTGAGGGAGCTACACGACGTGATAAAGAGGTATGCTTTCAAGGTGACTAGGTTAGGGGAGCTGGTAGGAAAGGAGGTGTCTAGGCTCATGGGGATCCCATTTGGTGCGGTAGACCTGTCCCTAGCCCCTTCCCCTAAGACTATGGACAGCGTGGCTAGGGTAATTGAAGCGATGGGTGTAGAGAGAGTCGGGGGCTTCGGGTCGCTGACTGCCCTAGCAATACTTCTGGACGCAGTAAAGAAAGGAGGTGCAATGGCAACGTCATCTGTTGGAGGGCTCAGCGGAGCGTTCATACCCGTGAGTGAGGACTCCGGCATGACCGAGGCGGCGATCTCAGGGTCCCTGACGTTTGAGACGCTAATCATGATGTCGGCAGTATGCAACACAGGGATAGACATGGTAGGGATAAGCAAGGACTCAGATAGAAGCGAAGTTGCCTCATTGATACTTGACGAATTGTCCTTGGGACTCTCGCTGAACAAGTCCCTCGGGGTGAGGCTCGTTCCAATAGAGGGAAAACCTGGTTCAATAGTGGACCTAGGAGGCCTCCTTGGAAAGGTAGTCATAATGCCGTTGAAGGGAATCCACAGCACAATATCCTCCATGGATGGGTTCATACCTAACTTCCTGAAGAGGCTTGAATTCGGATGAGCGTCAAGACAGGAATACTTCAGAAAAGGCTAACGAGTCCCTTGTTATTTTCTTCCATCATTAGAGTTAGCTTTGTGACCATGGTCATTTTTTACAGATATTTTTGTTAATTCAAAGTTTAATAAAATATAGCAAATTCTAGTTCTCTGAGGTGAGTTGAAAGGTGTTATCAAGGTCTATTCAAAAGGGAATGAGATCAAACTATAGTGGAAGTAAGTAGATTTACTTAAATTAAGCTAATTTTTTTTATTATCAATAAAATACAATATATTATGAAGGCTCTAGTGTTTGAAAAGAGCGGAATAGAAAACTTAAAGGTAACAGACGTCCAAGAGCCTGAAGTGGGGGCTCACGACGTCAGGATAAAGGTGAAGATTGCTGGAGTGAACCCCATAGATTACTTAGTAGTCAATGCTTTGCCAGTGAAGCCTATGCCACACATAGCCGGTGCTGAGGTTTACGGAGAAGTAGATGCTTTAGGGGAACACGTGAAAAACTTGAAGAGAGGAGACAGGGTAGTTGTCTATAACAGAGTCTTTGATGGAACTTGCGACATGTGTTTATCGTCTAAGGAAATGCTTTGCAGAAACGGAGGTATAATGAGCATAGTGACTAACGGAGGATATGCTGAATACTTCTTAGCTCCGGATAAGAACGTCTTCAAAGTGCCGGACTACATGAGCGACGAGCTAGCTTCAAGCGTTCCAGTATCTGCTCTCACCGCTTACCATGCATTGAAGTCCGCTGACGTTAGGGCGACGGATAACGTAGTCGTGTTCGGGGCATCAGGAAACACGGGACAATTCGCAGTCCAGTTTGCCAAGAAGATGGGGGCTACTGTAGTTGCTGTAAGCAAGAAGGGATGGTTAAAGGAACTAGGTGCTGACTACTTAGTAGGCTATGATAACGTAAGGGAGGAGGTGTCTAAAATAACTAAAGGCAAGATGGCGGACGTAGTTGTGAACTCCTTGGGTTCTTCAGTGTGGGACTCAAGCCTTCTGACTTTGGGGGTAACGGGAAGGATCGTATTCTTCGGAGGGATAACCGGTTCTAAAGTCAGTTTAGATCTATATCAGGCGTATAGCAACTATACGAAAATAATAGGCACTACAGGCGGTTCGAGGCTCGACATGCTAGAAATTATGGAGAAATGCGAGGACTGCAAAGTGAAGGTGTGGAGGAGATACTCCTTGGATCAGGGACAGGAGGCCTTGAAGATGTTATTTGACCCTTCGAGGGACGGTAGAATACTGATCAAGGTAAGCTGAATGCTGGGGAGACCTAGTCGTGTTGCGTGTGAATGTGTAAACGCAAACCATTATTTTTCAGTTTGAGGTCTTCGCATTTCTCATTTGTCGTCTTCATACTCAATCCTCAGTTTTACCTTTTGTAAACTATCTCACGCGGAAGGGCATGGCCTCACAAGATTTCCTGTTCCCACAGCAAGATTCCCACGCATTCTAGGCTCCATCCATGAACAGTCCTATAGGAAGAGAGATTACAATGAGTTTGTTTTTCCACAAGTTTAAGATCTCTACGTTACTGACCATCTTATAGCCCAATTCGTGGGCAATCATAAGAAAATTACAAATGGCTAACTCGGAAGGAGGATTTCTCTGAACTGCCTGGTCAAACTCTGTTTTCTGACCTACAACTTAGACTCTAAACCTTTCCTTATCGCTTGTCCCTACTTTCAACTATTTTCAAAGAGAACGTTTACCATGCTAGCTAACTTTAAAAACATTAAGAAAGTGGAAAAGTTAAAGACCAATTTATGAATATAGCAAAATATCTAATTCCTTATATAATTTTTTCTACTTTAGCTTTTTACTTTGCCAAGGACGGGGTGGAGCACTCCTCTCCTGTTTTCTTCATGGGGGTCAGGTATATAATAGCAGGACTTCCTCTTCTCCTCTTGGTTAGAAAGATCGTCATAAACAAGGACACCGTGATCTTAGCCTTGCTCACTTCGATAAGCTCTGTCCTCTGGGGTTATGGGCTAATTTATGTCTCTCCAAGCGAGTCTGCGGTATTGAGTTATTCCATGCCGATCTTCTCTTTGCCAATAGCGCTCTTCCTCATAAAGGAGATACCTCAGAAGGAGGAAATAGCGGGGCTGGCAGTAGCTTCGATAGGGTTAGGAATTTACAGTATCCCGCTAATGAAAGGCTTCGAGTTGGAGGGAGCGATCCTCACGTTAGTGAACGCAATCTTCTGGGCTTCATATACTGTATATTACAGGAAAATGAAGGACATGGACCCTATGGTAGTTAACACGTCTCAGCTCCTGATAGGTGGGCTCATGATGCTGGTGGTCTCTCCTATATTCGGGGCTCAGATTGCCTTCACCGCCAACGAGTTTACAGACCTGCTTTTCGTGAGTACCTTAGGCGGATCCGTGACTTTCCTGCTTTGGAACGTGATGATGAAGTATGAGAAAGTCAACAAGGTGACCGTGGCGAGCTATTCAATCCCTATTTTCACTACTGCTATCCAGTCGGTCTTATCTTATAGTATACCTTCATTCTATTCCATATCAGGGCTTGGATTAATGACGCTTGGAATAGGACTGTCGAGGGTGAAAGGAGGGATAGGAAAAGTGAGACCAAGAAAGAGGCTAGGGCAGATACACAAGTCCACCGTATGAGAGGTCTTGCAAACGTTCTCTCCTTACTTTTTCTAAATACTAATCTCAAGTTAATGTTTTGTCCTTTTTCCTTGTGGACTCTAACGCGGTTACCCTAGTTTAGCATATTGCGGGAGGTGAACTAATCTTCTGCAGGATCAAGATATGCTGTATTAGCTTATAGGAAGGCCTTAAGATTCTCATATTCTCATGACCTCTTCAATTTCCTCAATTTGTCACGAATGGTCTAGTCTCTTTGAGATTGGCTACTTTAGACGTGAAGATGCGTAGGGGGTATAGTCTTCCTCTCCCTCAATGTACCCTTCGTCGATGAGTCTATCCTTTGATATAACCACTGTGAAAAACCAAACGATATTGAAAATCGCGTCAGGAAGAACAGCAATGCCTCAGTAAGAGAATTAGGCAGAGATACTAAGTCTAATTTTGTACTCCTTCCTCGGATTGAATGCAACTGGAGTGGAGGTCTACTCTCTTCCAATTCCAGGAGGCGTTTTTAGACCAGTCGTGTTGCTCGTTATCTCAGCACTTTCCTTCTTAAAAATGATCAGAAAAATAGCGAGTTCCTTCGTCTAAGCTATGTCTAAATAGATAATGCGTCAAGCTAGATACAAAATATTATTAAGAGGAGATAAGAAAGTAATTAATTATATGGTATATAGGCAATGCGTTAAAGGAAGTGCTGAGATGTGCGAGCTGGAAGTACAGATAAGCGACGAGAACGAGGTTTACGTAGTCAGGAACGGAATAATAAAGAGGATTAAGAACTACAAGGAGATAATGCCATACATTTCGATGTTAACCCCTGCATTCAGGGCTTTGGTAATAGGGAAGCTCGATGAAGGAGAGAAAATATACGCTTCACTTTACAACACGAACCCCGTCAAGGAAGTGCACAAGACTGCTGAAGGTGTTTATAGCATATGGAGGGGAGGCCTGCCTAGTCACGTCAACTTCACGGACATGCCTGAAGACTCAATCATCTATTTGCCTCCTTCAAAGCTTATAGAGATAGGGAATGGATACTTCATAGATAAGGAACCACTCTTCAGGCCTGCTGATAAGTACAATGAAATGGCTGAGAACGGAGTTTACATATTCGGGCCTCAGGTATGTATCGGAATGAGGGGCTGTTCAGTCTTCGGTGATGAGGAATATAATATCAGGAGGGTAGACAAGGACCTCTTCGTGATAAAGCTCTGGATGTATTATTTAATTCTAGGTAAGGGGCAGGTCATCTTCAACAATAAAATAAGTGAGTTCTCAAAAGTAATAATTACAGTGACAGAGAAGGGGGTGACGAACTACTCTACTAATGAGTCAGGACCAGAGAAGGTTTCAATTGAGACCTCTAGGTCAGAAATCACAATAAAGTTTAATGAGAAGAAGCTTTCCCTGAGCTGTACACCCTATGATGAAGTTAAAGTAAACGTAAGCGTGGACAGAGAAGTAGGTAAAGCGTTAAATAGCTTCTTTTCCTCGATTAACTTGTTCCGTTGATGTAAAAGGCGAGATGTGGAGAGGTCGAGGACTTAACGTTTTTAGGGTCATTGCCTATGAGTCTGGTGGAATCCATCCTATGAAATATCCCCCTCTCCTGACCATTCTGAAGTTGTAGTAGAAAGTTCTAGAATCGTGGGCTCTGGGTTCCCCGATTGGGACTGGATCCAAAGGCGTTTCGTCATCCTTGGCTTTCTCTGAATGGAACACAAACACCTCTTTGGGAGTGAAGGATAGTCTTACCCTTATCGACAAGGAATACGCATAAGGCACAAAGGCTCCGGCATAGCTACGCCTACTGTTGAATCTCCTCAGGCTTTCTTGCAAATTTAATGGATAGAAAAGCGGAAAGCTCTCCTTCTTTTTCTCCATAACCATCTTCGTGTCCTTCAACGAAAAGACCTTAGTAATAGATTCCTTGTTTCCTAGACTATCCACCTTTACTTCCTTGACTACCTTATAAATTATTCCTTGGTTTAACATTTCGATGTTCACTGATACTTCACGTTCGTCCTTTACGAGCAAGCCTATGTCTGTGAGGAACCTCATGTAGGAGGCTCCTATCCTCCTTCTCACCTCATACTTAGTGAGCTTTTTTCCCTCAGAGAGGTCATTGAGTAGGTCGATTAGGTACTTCAAGCTCTTCTGAATTTCTCATCTCCAGATATCTCCTAACTTCTTGTTCTAAAAAATTAATGCTGTGAGAAATTTCATACATTTTTTTTATTTTTATTAACAGAGTTAATCCTTTCTCTGTAAGTTCGAAATATCTGCTTTCTCTCTGCTCTACTATTCCTTTCTTTACTAGGTTGGAAATGTATCTTTCAAATATAACAGAGTTTATTCTCAACTTCTTTATGATCGAGGGCTTGGTTTTGTAGCCCGAACCAATCGTAGATATAATCTCCATTTCTAGGCAAATAGAGCTTCTTCTTATTGGCATTAAATCACTTTAGTTAAATAAAAAGTTTATAACTTGCACCTTCTAAACTTTGGATTAATTAAAAGTAAACCTTTCTTTTAATTCTTCAGAAAATCATCAACAAAAATTTTTATACATCTGATGAAAATCACATGGATCATTTCGGAAATTAAATTAAATTAAAAGAAAATTTAGAGCGACTTGCCCATTGAGTATAGAACAGTCAGCAAGTAATCCCTTAACTCTCTCGTTATCAAGAAGTTCTGTCTAACGTGCTCCTTTCCCCTGCTCCCCAGAAGCGATCCGTAGTCCTTGTTTTTCAACAGGAAAGTCATGTAATGGGAAGCTCCTTCTATGCTATCAACTAGATAACCAGTGACTCCGTGAATTACTTGAAGTGGTATTCCACCCGTGTTCCCCCCTATTACGGGTCTTTCCTTCCACAGTGCCTCGCTCACGGTCAACCCGAATCCTTCCTTGATAGACTTCTGCATTACTAGTGAGGAAGCCCTTTGAAACGCGTTTATTTCCAAGTCGCTTCCAGGAGGTAACATGAGAAGATGTATGTCCTTTTCCCCGTCGACCTCTTTGACTACTTCGTTGTACACTATCTCTCCCTCAGGGTCGTCAGATGCCGGACTGCCGACGTAGACCAGTTGGGAGTCCACGTGGTTTCTAGTGAGCTTGAACGCCTTGATGACCCCTATAGGGTCTTTAGCCCTATCGAATCGCGACACCTGAGTGATGATGGGTTTGTCTTCCTTGATGTCGTATTTCTTCAGAACCCTCCTGACTGTGACGTCGTGAATTTGAGAGTTCTTCACCGAGAGCGGGTCTATTGAAGGTGGAATGATGAACTGTGGGATCTCCAAATCATCTCTACCGAAGGAAGGAACGGAGATTATCATGCTCTTATACTGTGAAACGTACTGGCTCAGGAACTTCCATGTAGGAGGATAGGGGTTTGAAATGTCTATGTGGCACCTCCAAATCCAAGTGTTGTTCTTCCTATATTTCACCAATCCAGCAGGTTGAGGGTCGTGGATGAACATGACGTCGTAGTCGAGAGGAACTTCTGTGGAGTTTATCTCCTGCCATTTGTCGTATATCTTGAAGTGTTCATCAGTGAGGTTTCCAGCGCCGTTCTGAAGCGAATTATGGAAAGCCTTAGTCACGTTGAAGAACTCCGAGTCACCTCTTATCACCTTCCAGTCCACGTTTATCCCTAGGTCCTTCATAAGCGGGACCATTCTGTTGAGGATCTCAGCTACTCCACCTCCAGCCTTGGTCGAGTTGACGTTTAAGATTGAGATACCCTTAAGCTTCTCGGCTATCTTCACTATTCCGTCTATCTCCTGTTCTCCGACGATTGATGCATACTTCTCTATCATAACAGCTCCTCCTCTAAGTTCTTGATTAAGTCTTCTCTGAGCTTCTCTTCGTTTGTGTATGTCTGAGGGTCTATTGAGGATAACTTGTAAGAGATGTCCTTGAGTCCGAAGTTCTCTTCCAACCACATTGAAAAGTCGTTCTTAGAGCTCATTCCGAGTATTCTTTTCGATACAAAATGCCATACGACAGACCTTGAATCTACTGTAGCTAATGTGTCCAGGAATTCAGCCAAGGTCGATGCCCTCTTTCCTGTATCGTAAACTATGGGATAGCATGACACGAAAACGAACTCCCTAAGACCTTCTCTGACGCTCTTGTATGAGTTGATCGTATTAAAGAGATCCTTTCTAACGTCTTCTGCGGTTTTGGGTTCAGCCCCTGATAAATCAGCCACCTTTTCTGCAAGTTCCCTGAGCCCTAGGGCTTGGTCTATCCATACTGCGAAGTCGTTAGGTAAGTCCTCAGCCACGAGATGGGACGTAAATATCGGATGGAACATGTGGTAGAAGATGGAGTATTTGTCAGCTTTAGTTATCCCGTCTGCGAGCTGGGCTAAATTAGTTGCTTTCAGTTTCGAGTATTTCTTAGGGTAATAGGCACCTTGAAAAACGAAGGGTATGCCTTTACCGTAACTGTAGAGATCCATTTCGCATAAAATTCTCTTTTATTGTTTATAAACGTGGTATATTACCAAGCAGAGGAGTCTAGGGTCATGGAGTTCAGGGCCCACGCAGCCTCTCTCATGGAGATTACACCTATCACCTTTCCCTGCCCGTCTACAACCACTAGGTGTCTTATTCCCTCGTTATTCATGAGGAGTATTGCCTCAGACACGTCCTTATCCGCTTGTATTGTGACAACGCCTTGCGTCATCACTGAGGAGACCTTCTCGTCAAGCGAAATTCCGTCTGCTATCGCATTTATCACATCTCTTTCTGTGAAGAAACCCACCGGGTTACCTCCTAACTCTACAAGCAGAGAACCGACTCCTTCCCTCTTCATTATTACGCATGCTTCTCTCAAAGAAGAATCTGGGGTAACCTTTACCGGTTCTCTTTTTATAAGTTCTCCTACGTCCATTAATATTCATCTGATCATATACATATTTAAAACCTATTATCACTGATTTGTGTCTGTGATCTATCATTAAGGAAGTCTTTCGCCCCACTAACTCTCGTTAAGGGAAGATCTAAAATAGAGTGTTTAGCAAATGTTTTTCCCCTACTGGTCTTTTGTCTCGAAGTGAAGAGAGACCTCTCACGCTTTGACATCCGCGTCATCACATTATAAACATGAAAGCATAGGGATAAGGAAGGAAGATCTAGGAAAAGGGACGAAAATTCATTTTGCAAGAGAAAGAAAAAAAGAAGCATTGTTAAAAAATAGTTATTGGTCTAAATCAAGAGCATCCTTTAGGATGTTCATTATCTGCGACTGTTGTGTACTATTGGTCTCAGTCCCAACATAGACATTCATCAGCAAGCCTTGGTACTTGAAGCTGATTATCGTGTCATACTTTGACGCGTGGACACCTGAAGATGGCAACAAGTTCATTATGGAGCTTGACACGTTGAGCACGTAAGCTTGAAACTGCGTGTTGTTGTACTCGAAAGTCACTATCTGCATATAGGATGTGTTTCCGTAGTAATAAACGTCATCAATGGAAACGTTCAATGAGTCCTTGATGTTTCCTGACAAGTAGTACATAGGGTCATCAGAGGAGAACTTGACTATGCTTACGTTATAGAACTTCCCGTTATAGAACAAGTATTGAGCATTTCCATTAGATATCGATGCGTTAAGCGTACATGATGGATCAAAAGTCCAATTGTTTCCTAATACGTCACTTCACTGGAAGTCAGGTTGAGGTTGAAAGGTAGCTTGATCTCCTTTGGAGCCACAGTAACGATCGGCTTCTTGGTAGAGACTGTCGATGACGGAGAGAGACCTAAGTTAGTAGCTACGTCCTCGAGTACTTTGGTCATTGCCGTTTTACTCTGTACTGGTTTGAAGAAGATGTTGATCATGTAAGTAGAAACAGAGCCTATAATTGCGCAGTAACCTCTACCGCTATAGAATCCGTAGTATAAGTCCCCTTTAGAGGTCGACACATATGAGATGAAGACTTCGCTGAGGCGTAGAGCTGTCCCGCTAATGAAGATGACAAGTTAACTAAGTCCAGTTCAATTTCGTCGCTTCCATCAGTGAACTTCAAGTGGTAGCCTTTCATTACTCCGCTCACGAAAGATGAAGGTGAACTTAAGAAATATCCTAGAACCGCTTCCTCCTGGTGTATAAGGTATGTGAAGGGATCTTTCCCGATCGCAGTGTCTATAGTATAGACCTTTG
>DAHF01000042.1:0-223 GCA_002495845.1 Sulfolobus sp. UBA167 | reverse complement strand
CGTACCTCCTACAGCCTTATCGAGATCGCTAGTTGACAGAAAACCGGAGAACGAGGATTCCGTCACTTGAGACTTCTTTTGGAGATAGGGATATAGAGACGCTAAGACTACCAGGATCACCAATATAGCTATACCTACTGCTAAAATTTTCTGGTCCCTGTTCATATAGGAAGTGGATTACTGAAGTGAACTACCCCGCCCTAACGGGGCTTCCTGCTTCACG
>DAHF01000030.1 GCA_002495845.1 Sulfolobus sp. UBA167 | reverse complement strand
AAACGAATACCTTCCTGACTTCTTTATGTTAGCCTTTATCTTTTCTACTAGGTCCTTTGGTGGGTTGTTGATCCCGTGGCTACTCTTAGCATGAACTGCAACCTGTTGCAATAGTTCATCCTCAGACGAGGCATTAACTATCTCGAACCCACAGTTCTGACCTATGCTTGCGCACGAAAACGAATACTTTGCCATATGAATGAATGTTCACTTGATATATTAAGACCTAGTTAGAACTTTTCTGACACTTGCTTATTTTTTATCGCATATAATGAAGATCATGCAGTTATTTGGCAAGAAAAAGAAACTATATTTCTCGTGCTCAAAGATAGGAATGAATTGTGGGTTTGAAGTGAAGGGCGCATCTAGCGAGGACGAGCTAATGGAAATATTGAAGATCCATGCATCAAAGGCTCATGGAATGACTTCAATACCACAAAGCACGATAGACGCAATAAAGAACAACGTAGAGAAGAAATAGAGCTCTCTTTCATAGAGCTTTCAAGGAAATAATATGAAAATTTCGATCAAGTTTTCTTCTGTTTAAATCAATAATTTTTTACTTTAGCTTGTCTACTATTTATCTTAATGGAAGTAAATGACTTTTTGAGACACATCTCCCTCACGAGGGACAACGTTTACTCTACGTTGTTTGGATTGCAAATAAATAGAGCCAAATTGCGTTACATCGAAGAGAACTGGAGTTCCATAGTCAGGGCCTTAGAACAAAAGGATAGAATATCATTGGAATTACAGTTAGATTTTCAGACTCCTATAGGAAGAGTTAGAGGATCATTCACTTCACATGTGTCCATAAGGGAGGGTATGCCTCCAGAGGAAGGGCTGATAGAAGTCCTGGAAAGGACAAGGAAGATAATCAAAATGGATGAGGACTTCCTCCGTAGGACTTACATGAAGGATTACATGTAGAGGATTCTAACTATTAACTAATAGTAACTTTATTCTAGAAACGTTTATATATTAAGGCGAGATATTCATCTTAAGATAAAAATGAAAAGCATGAAAGGTACACAAACTGAGAAGAACTTCCAGGAGGGCTTCAAGGGCGAATCAATGGCGAACAGGAGGTATCTCTACTTCGCAAAGAGGGCTGACGAAGAAGGCTACCCTGAGGTGGCAGGTTTGCTGAGAAGCATATCTGAAGGAGAGACAGCTCACGCCTTCGGACACTTGGACTTCATAAGGCAAGGCGATTCAGTGGATCCCGCAACCGGGAAACCGATAAAGACGATAGAGGAAATGCTGGAGTCAGCCGTAGCAGGAGAGACTTACGAGTTCACGCAGATGTATCCAGGCTTTGCGAAGACTGCTAGAGAGGAAGGTTTCGATGAGGCAGCTGAGTGGTTCGAGACCTTGGCCAGGGCTGAGAAAAGCCACGCAGAGAAGTTCACAAACATCCTCAAGCAAGTAAGGGGAGAGTAACATTTGTATTCGTTAAATAAAGACAATCCATCCTTTTTTGATAAAGATAAACTCCAGTCGGAGTTCATTCGTCAAGCTTCTGTGTGTCACGGTTGCAGGAGGTGCTTTAATTATTGTCCCGCCTTCCCTATTCTCTTCAAGTTCACTGACTCCAAGGGAGTGAAAGCCTTAACTTTGGATGACCTTTATACGATAGCTTCTGAGTGTTTCCACTGCAACATGTGCTATGTCAACTGCCCCTTCACTCCCCCAAATGACCTGAACATGGACTTCCCCCACCTCTTAGAGTGGGGATGGTTGCTCATGAGGAAGGAGAAGGGGATTCCGTTGAAGGAGAGGCTCTACGAGATGCTTGACTTCGTTGGGATAGCAAGGCCTGTCGCGCCCGCGATGGTGAATTTCCTCGAGAGCGACGACGCTCCGAAGCTCAGGGTCTCAGAGAAGAGCCTCAAGCAATCCCTCACTCCACCACAAGTACCCAATCCTGTAGCAAAGGTAGTGTTGTTCCCGACTTGTTTGGTTGACAATTTCTTCGTCGAAATAGGAAAGGACTTGGTCGAGGTATACTCGAAGTTGGGCATCCAAGTTAAGATAGGTGACTTCCTCTGCTGTGGCGCACCTATGTTAGACGCCGGGGACGCGGACATGCTCAAGAAGAACGCTGAACGGAATTACTCCAAAATTAAGGAACGGGNNGAATTACTCCAAAATAAAGGAATATCTAGACGAGGGATACGACGTTGTGTCTCCAGTCCCTACTTGCACTCTCATGTTATCTAAGGAATACCAATACGTGCTGGACAAGGAACAAGTCAAGGTCTACGACGCGATGGAGTATCTCATGAAGCTAAAGAAGGAGGGGAAAATAAAGTTAGACTATAAATTACCATTATCAGCATTCTACCACGCTCCATGCCACCTGAAGTACTTAGGCGTGGGCTACCCCGGAGTCCAGACGCTCAGGATGATCAAAACCAAGGTAGAGCTAGCCGATAAAGGTTGTTCAGGGATAGATGGTGGGTGGGGTTTAAGGAACTACTCAAAGGCGAAAGTAGTAGGCTCAAAGATGATGGAAGCATTTTCGCAGAGCAAGGCTGACGTGTTCGTGACGGAGTGTCCCCTAGCTGGGATGCAAATAGAGAAGGCGTCAGGTAAGAAGCCCCTTCATCCAATTCAGATGCTCAAGAGGGCGATTGAAAATGATAAGAGTTGAAGAAGTACTTCCTTGGAAGGAGTACGAGCCGAAGAGGAGTGAAAGTATATCCAAGGTTGTAGAGGTCAAGAAAGAGAGGAGGATAGAACTTGGAGACAGAATGTCGATCCTGTTCGAGAGCAAGGACACAGTCCTCCACCAGATCCAGGAGATGGTCTATCTAGATAGGCTTAGTAAAAGGGAGGACATTGAAGAAGAGATAAAAATATACAAGAGTTGGCTACCATGTGGAGGCAAAATCAAGGCAACACTCTACATCTATGTCAAGGATAACGCGGATCTCTTAAACGTCTTCAAAACCCTGCCGAAGATATACGACTCTATTTTCCTGAAAGTGGGTGAAAAGATAATCCAAGGAGACCCAGAGAACGGTACAGATCAGGGAGAAGCGTTCTCCACCCTACAGCCTTTGACGTTCGACTTACAAGGGGAAAAGTCAACTGACATTGAAATCCACGTCATACATGAGAACTACAAGTTCAAGACTAAGATTCCTGAAACTCTGGCAAAGAAAATAGTAGACGAAGCATATGAACAATGTGGCTGAAAGATATTTTAGTTATTTTTTTAAAAAAGATAGAAGTGAGAAAAAAAGTTAAAAAAATTTCTTTTTTGAGTCAATTTTGATGTAAGTACGGTAGTCCATGATGGACGTGGATTCCCCTCCAGATAGCAGAAGCGTGCTTCTTTCTCTTGTTTATAAAGGAATTTTTCCATCCTAGCCACGTTAGCAAATTACATCTCATGAGCTAGTCTCCAGCGAAGAAGGATGAAATAATATTTTGAGTTCTTTTAAATTATTATTATAATAATAATATATAGTATTTATGTATATAAAAAATATTTCTTTATAAAGTCTTCTGTCGAGTAAAGTAGAAAAATTATTTTTTAAAGAAAGAAAATAAAGCGATAAAAAACTACACGAGTCTGAAAGTTCTCTATTTACTCTGCCTCTTCATACGCAAGATAAAAAAGATATATCGAAAAGTTTTTTAGGCATACCTTGAACTTTCCTTTATGGATGTGAAAACAAGAACGCTAATCCTACTCTCTGCTATGCTTTTGATAGTAAATTATGTTGAGACCATGGTAGTCCCAGCTTTGCCGACCATCGAGAAGGACTTTTCAATTTCCGCTACGTTAGCGGGTTGGGTAACTTCTGCGTATATGATCGTAGCAGCTGCTGCTTCGCCTTTGATGGGTAAGTTAGCGGATACCTATGGAAAGAAAAAAATATATACAATTGCAGTCGGGTTTTACATTCTCGCCGTTGCAATGGCTGGGTTCTCCCCCAACATATGGTTCCTGCTGATAGCAAGAGGAATTCAAGGGATAGGGTTCTCCATGTTCCCTATCTCAATAGCTTTCATTACTGACTTGTACCCCAGGGAGAGGGTAGCCTTCGCTCAGTCCTTGTTGAGCGCAATGATAGGAATAGGCCCAGCCATCGGACTACTCCTTGGATCTTACGTTGTAGAAGACTTGGGATGGCCTTACGCCTTCCACACTGCCGCAATTCTCTCGTTTATACTCTTCGCCCTTTCATTGGTATACTTACCTCATACAGGGAACAGGAAGAAGGAGAAGGTAGACTATATAGGCGCATCTCTCATAGGTGCAGGCACAGTGATGACATTGGTGTACGTGACTGAAGGTCCGACCTTAGGATGGACGTCAATTGAGAACTTCAGTTTCCTATTCCTAGGACTGATACTGTATGTAGCGTTTGTGTTCTTCGAGAAGAGAGTAAAAGAACCACTACTGAGGCTAGATCTGTTTAAGATAAGGAACTTCTTAGTTGCTAACTTGGTAGGTCTGGTCTCGGGGATAGGCATGTTCATGGTCTTCATCTTCCTGGTCTATTACGCCCAGATTCCATCACCTTATGGACTTGGGCTCACGATTATACAGTCAGGTCTCATAATGTCCCCTGTTGCGCTAGGCATGATAATTTTCGGTCCCATCATGGGTAAGTTGATGCCTAA
>DAHF01000095.1:6130-7335 GCA_002495845.1 Sulfolobus sp. UBA167 | reverse complement strand
ACTCTTCCGGAGAAGTGTCCCTTAACTTTTCATCAACGAATAGACCACTTACTTTAGTAGTATACGAGGAAGGCAAACAGAACATCACTTCTGGATATTTCACTTCTGTATATTCCGGAAATGCAACCTTCTGTTATTCATCCCCATATACAAACGATGGTTCCCTCAGTAATCACATATCTACAAATTCAGATCCTTCAATCCTTGCATCTAATTACTTCCCAAATGGAAGTGTAAAGCTCTACATCTCTACTTCATTTCCAGTATCGTTGTACTACAACGTGAGTGATCAGGCACTAGGAAGCTTTTCATCCCTTAAAAACTATCACTTTATCGGGAACCAAAGCGAGGGAATTAAGTCTTATATAATAAATGTTAAAGATCACCCCTCAGTTTTATTCTTCGGATTTTTAGCTAAGCCTATTCATATGTCTGGTCCAAACTCAAACTTTAATTATGTAATAACTAAAGAATTAGCGTCCACATCAGCAATTTCATCGGACGAACTTACGGGTTTTGATAGCTCATTTTCCGTATATGCGGAGTTCTTTCCAATAATATTCCTTTACTTGGCATATTCCCTCCTTGCAAAGCCTAAGGGTACGGGAGCCCTAGAGTTCCTCCTGTCTAAACCTATTACTAGAGAGCAAATATTTACCAATAGGTTCCTAGGCGGTGTAATAACTGCGTTCGTCTCCTCTGCTGTCTTCATGGTTATAGTATCCATTACTTTGCTAGTCCTCACAGGGGCTTTCATTGGAGTATTACCTACCATTTACATATTCGTGGGGCTTTCCTTGAGTCTTGTCGCTTTCTACTCTTTAATGTTCCTGATAGGAGGGATCATAAAGAGTTCAGGAACTTTCATAGGTTTATCAATTTTAACTTACATATTCTTTCTCTTTATAGAACCTATAATTTTTGTTATCTTGGAATTCAATGGAATAAGTATATTTAAATATGAAGATTATCTTTCATTTAATGCACCATTAGAGTTCATGCAACATTACGCTGAAGGATCTATAATTTCGTCTGTTACCACTTCTTATTATAACGTTCCGCTGGAAGTCATAGATGTAATCCTGTGGATATTTTTACCTGTAACAATAGGGTATGTCGTGTTTACACAAGTAATACAAAAAAGGAGGCTGATGAACAGCAAATATAGTAACAACAAATGAAAGATACTCTACTCTATTTATTTT
>DAHF01000095.1:0-6121 GCA_002495845.1 Sulfolobus sp. UBA167 | reverse complement strand
TGTTTTATATAATAAAATTGCAGATACTCCAAGATATTTGTTCTAACGGCATTCAATTAGCGTTGCTTTTTCACCATTCTAACGTAAACTAATTCGCCTCACGGAGGGGGTTTCTAAAAAGGATGAGTAAGCCTAAAATTTTCATCGCTTTGTTAAAGATGACTGAAAGAGATCTTAGCTTAACGGGGGTTAAGCGACGGAAGACCCCTTCCTGAGTGCCCTAAAAATGTTTTTAGTGAAGAGCAACATGTTATATTCCAATGCATACCGTATTTCGCTTTCATGCTTACGCTGATGAACTTAAGGCGTTGGAAGCACGGTTGATGGCGTGCGAGGTGTACAACAACCTGAGGCAAACATGTATTTCTATCAAAGGGATGGAGAAGGGTTAAACGGGGCTGAATTAAGACAGCTAGGAGAGATCTTTACATGAAACTAGGGAAATGGTTAGCTGAGCATTATGACGTCGTGATGNNAAGACATCCACGTCAGTCATATGATGGGCAAGTCTCTGAGATCTCTGAGGAAGCTTAGTGACGTATTATTTGGAGAGTTAAGGGAAGTGTTTAGTTATCAGCTGGAGAAATACGGAAAGANNGCGTACACTTCCAAGACGTGTGCTTGTGGTCACGTGAAGGAAGACTTGTCTCTCTCAGATCGTGTGTTCGTTTACCCTAACTGCGGTTGGGTCTTGACCTCGACTAGGACGCATCCCTGAACGTCTTGAAAAGATCAGGGTCGGGACTCTCAGTGTAATGGAGCTCAGCCCTTCACCACTACTTCGTCACTGGCAAGGTAGAGCCGTGAATTAGAAAGCCCGCAAGGGCAGAGTAGTTAGCGCTCTGCTTTATGAGACGGTGTCTATGGAAGAAAGTCAGATTGAAAGGTTAGATTTTAGAACAATAGATTAAAGATTTAAATGTTGAGGTGTTAATTGATGTCGACGTATAAGGATACAGACATCTCCATCATGAGCAGTATAGCCAAGATCCACAGGGCGTTTCAAAGGGAGCTAAACAGGAGGCTCGAGTACCTTGGGCTCAGCTACTTGGATTTCCTCATCTTGAAGGCGACGAATGAGGGAGACACGACCATGGCAAAGTTGGCTAAGCGATTCTTCGTCACTCAGTCAGCGATAACGGCAGCCGTGGACAGACTGGAGGAAGTAGGGCTGGTCTCAAGGGGTAGGTCTGTGGACGACCGCAGGATTATAACAGTCAGGATCACGGATAAAGGGGTCGAGACTTTCATGAAAGGAATGGACATCTACCAAGGCTTAGCGAGGGAGATCCTTTCCGACTTTAACGAGAAAGAGGAGCTTTTGTCCACTCTCTCCTCCATCCTGGAGAAGATAGACAGAATGAGCACAAGTAAACAGTGAGTAAAAAACGAACGAAAAGGTTATATAGATAAGTAAGAATAGATTTAACTTGATTTTTATGTTCAAAGCGATGTATATTACTGAGCTACCCTTAAGGGCTGTTGAGGGCGTGTTCTTGGACGAGATAAGGCTTACGTCAGTGCTCGGGCATTTCATTATTCTGGGCGCCTATGATAGAAAGGAAGGAAATTACGTTCCCCTAGCGAAAGTGAAGGAAAGGCCAGGGAAGTATATGTTCGGTTTCGTAGCACCTACGGAGACTAAGCTCATGGCAATGAGAGGTTACATGGAGGGACCTAAGATAGAAAAAGACGCGATATGTTACACCTTCCAAGTGGGGAAAAGGAAGGGATATCTGAAGGTGAATATAAATTCGGACGAGAAAACCACGTTGAACATCTCTTTAAGCCTCCCTGAGAAGATGGGAGTTAAGCTGATGGACTCCCAGCTAGATGTAGACTCCCACATAGTCTTAGATCACATAATACCTTACCTCAAGGAGATCGAAAACAGGGAGTTCTACCACTCCCCTACCATGTCGTTCAAAGTCCACGGGAGGATGAGCGACTTGATAGAGAGGATGAAGACAATAGGCGGTAAGAAGGTCATTAAGGCGACGATGGACGGGAGGATTGTGAAGGTCTTCGTGAACGAAGGTAAGGTAGACTGTGTCGCTTACGAGGACGGCCAGATCTACCTCGGTGAGGACGCAATGCTCAGGGTAAACGGAGAGGCCCAAGTAGACGCGATAGTCTATTCAGTCCCAGTGGAAGACATCGTCATGACCATGGTATAATAAATCAACGTTAAATATTTCGCCATCTGAAATATTTTATGCAATCAAGGTACATTGGAGCAGTCTTTCTGATGTTAATATTCCTCCTGTCTGCCGTAGTTATATACTCAATTACTTTTGAGATAAAAGACATAGTTGAGCTGACCCACGTGTCCTACTCTTCAGCGGAGCTAGTGATCTCGCTTTCGTGGATAGGAGGGGCGTTGGGAGGTCTCTTCATGGGTATCCTTGCAGATAAGATAGGGAAGAAGAAGTCTTTGTTCATATCAATCCTCGTCTTCTCTCTCCCAGTATTGATAAACGCTTCCCTGATCCAGATAATAGCGTTTTACGTACTTTGGTTCATAATAGGTTTCGGAGTTAACGGTGATAACGGTATAAGTTACGTGTACGTGAGCGAGCTCTCCCCTCCTAACCTGAGGTCCACCTTCGGTAGCATCATGCAGGGGCTCTACTTCATGGGCGCCATAGTCGGAGCTATAACTTCCTCTTTCGTCTCCTTTCAGGACTATCTACTCCTCATTGGAATCCTAGGACTGATAGGTATTCCCTTGTGGTTCTTCATACCGGAGTCGAAGTTCAAAGGTGGCAAGCTGAACGTGAAGGAGATCTTTAAGGGCAAGCTCAGGAGGACTACGATCTTTGGGTCCATGTTCTCCATCGGGGGATTCCTCTACTTGGTCCCCCTCATCTCACTCGGCGACACGCTCTTCCTGCTGGAGGGCTTCAATGACCGCTTAGCTTCACTCCTAATTACGACGTCCCTCGTGATGGGGCTCCTGGGCTTCGCCATGGCCGGAAGGATAGCAGACAAGGTAGGAAAGAGGAAGGTGACCCTAGCCTTCGCCACCCTAGGTCTTATATCTGTAGTCTCCTTTACGGTCTCTTCATTCACTGCGAAGTCTTTCCTACCCTTGATCTACCCTGTCATGGTGATATCCTCTTCCTTCTTCGCTTACTTGGGAGTGTGGTTAAGCGAGCTCTACCCATTACCTTTGAAGGGAAGCGGTACCAACGTTAACCTCTTCTTCGGCAGACTGATAGGCGGAGGCTTCGGAGTCTCCCTAGTGGCTCTACTTCCCTTCAGCTTACCTCTAAGCCTTTCAATTATCCTTATAATATCAATAGTCCTGATCATGGTAGGAGGGTCACAGTTAAAGGAGGAACAAGCATAGAGTTAGTCAAGTGGCAGTCTTGGACAGGAAGTTCTATTACATACTCCTGATCTTAGGAGGAGTGTCGTTCGGCACTGCGTCAATCTTCATAAAGGAGTCAGGTATGACCCCAGCGTCAATAACCTTCCTCAGGTTCCTAGTGGCAGGGACGTTGCTCACCAGGGGGAAGCTGAAGCTGGAACTGAGCGTAAAGGACTACCTGATCTTGGGAAGCCTCCTGTCTTTCCACATGTTCACCTTCGTGGAGGGGGTGTATCACACTAGCATTATAGATGCGACTGTGTTGGTGTCTACGTCTCCCTTCTTTGTGGTGATCTTCTCGGCGTTGAAGAGGAGCGTGTCCTTGAGGGACATGGAGGCAGTAGTCACTGGATTCTTGGGCGTTGTTCTCATAAACTTCCCCCTGAATGAAGGCAACCTAGAGGGGAACCTGATCTCCTTGGCATCAGCCCTCTCGATAGCGCTTTATACGTTCAGGCTCAGCTCAATTAAGTACACTGATTCCCTCTCCCTCACTGCGTGGATATACCTCTTCTCTTCTGTGATTTCCTTACCTTTCTTCGTCCTTCAAGGTGTCGGGAAGGTAAATCTAACCTCCGTGCTATCCTTGATAGGGCTCATAGCTATACCTACACTCATAGGCCACACTTCAGTGGTGATTTCCTCGGGAAAGGTCAAGCCCCAACACATTGAGACCATAGGGTTGCTCGAGCCGGTCGTAGCTACAGCCCTCTCAATACCGTTCTTCGGTGAGGTTCCATCAGCTCTACAGTTAGGAGGATCTGCACTAGTCATACTCTCGATTTTGTTCATAATGAGAGCGGTATAGCAATGACGCAAGCTAGATCGCTCGTGTCGAGGAGGACAAGTGGTAGTACACTGTAACCTCAAAGTCTCATTTTACGATATCCTGAACCGAGTGTTTTTATGATAAACCCTGATAAATGTCAGGATGACTTTATCATCTACCTGTCCTCGGATAACGCTTGACNNGACTCTATCATCGAGCTGTCCTCGGATAACGCTTGACGGAGTTAGGCAGATAGTAGCGAAAAGTGATATAGTTAACTCTGAGACCTACAAGAGGAGAAGGAATTCGCCGTCTTTTTTAAAAAAAGAGACCTGCTGTGAAATATCCAAAAGTTTTGAGATGAGTAGTTTCCAATCTCTACAAAATGAGCTACCACGCAGTGCGGGGAGGAAGTCTTGCTCTAAATTACTTTACTCAGGGGTATAGACTTTACAACCCCGTTTACCCCGAATAACACTATGGTGTTCTGAGTCAAAAGTGGTTCTCCCGGCCCTGGTATGACTCCCGTTTTGACCACGTTTATGACCTTGCCTTGGAGGTTTATCACATACAAGAACCCGGTGTGGTTTAGGACGAACAACAAGTTCCCGCTCACTGCGGGGTTATCGATGTCATCACCGGTTTTCACTTTCCACACCACTTGCCCGTCGCTGTAGTTCACAGCGTACAAGTAAGGTACGCCAGGAGATGTCACGAAAGCGTAGCCTTCATATAATGTAGCAGGAGGACTCTGCAGGTCTGAGGGAGTTGGGCCTTCACCTTCGTTTAGACACCAGACTATCTCGCCGTTGCTTAAGTTTATCCCTATCTCCTTGTAATCAAGGGTATTGTTGGTCACATAGTCCGTGAAGCCAGTTAATACTATCCCGTTACAAAATGAAGGGGAGGAATCATCCAATCCTCCGGTGGCGTTGATTTGCGTCTCCCAGATCACATTGCCGTTAGTCACGTTAAGGTCATAGAAGACGTAAGGGTTAGCTCCGCCGAAGAGGAGCTCTTCTCCCACTAGCAGAGGAGACGACATGCTCACGTATGAAGGTATCTTCGTGACCCACTCCAGATGACCGTTAGATAAGTCGAGCGAACAGACGTAACCTCCACCCGTGGCCTCCACTACGTTCCCGTCAAAGAACACGGGAGTAGGCATTGCTTCTCCACGTGTCTTATGAACCCAGATTACATGCCCTTGTTCATTGAGGGCTACTATCTCGTTGATCCCGGTACCCCTAAAGGATTGGTTCACGAACATGTTATTGCCGACCCCCACCACTATTATTCCGTTTATAAATAAGGGCTGGGTCATCACCATGTTGGGAAAAGTCTTGCTCCAGAGGACCTTCCCGTCGTCTGCGTTAACAGCGTAGACTCCACCAAAGCAAGAAGACATGTTGAAGACCCCGTTGGACACTGTACCGCTCGTCGTGAAGATTAGCATATGGCTCCCTATGAGGGCTGTGGGTGTGACTATGACTGCGCTAGGGAGGCTCAGGTTGAAAGAAGAAGCGTAAATTGAAGGCTGATACACGTGGTTTGGTCCTCCTTCAAACATGTACACTTCTGTCTGGAAAGACCTTTTGCTGGACAATATTCCCTGGTTTGAGACCAGGATAAGTAAGAAAATAAAAATCATTATAATCGAGCTTAAAACCAGAAAATGCCTTTTGTGCACTTGCTAATGACATGTTTCAGCTTAAAAAACCTATTTGAGATCAATGAAAGCACTTTGAACCGTAACCTCACATGTGTGGAAGATAGAAAGGGAAAACACAACAACTAACGCAGAGAGTGTTTTTTTATCTTAGTGGGGGTTAGAGGAAGACCCCCGTGAGGGGATGGATAGCCACCTTATTATTTAATTGTAAGAATGACAAATATTCGACTGATGCCTACCGTAGGGTTTCGCTTTAGTGATTACACTGATGATCAAACTTGTAGGGGGTGGAAGCCCAGTTGATGGC
>DAHF01000013.1:3971-4166 GCA_002495845.1 Sulfolobus sp. UBA167 | reverse complement strand
AGAGATGTAGATTGTCCCTCCCATAGTCACTTCAAGCTAGAGGAGAAGCGACGTTAACATCACTAACAATTTTTTTACAAGAAACTTATTTAAATCTTCATTACAACTGAAAGAGGCTAGGATTTCATAGAAGTGACTACTATCATAAAGGCTATAAAAGACATTATGAACGCAAAGCCGTAAGCGTAGGAAAAG
>DAHF01000013.1:3642-3834 GCA_002495845.1 Sulfolobus sp. UBA167 | reverse complement strand
CAAAGGATAAATTCCTATTAAACCAAAGGGAGAGAGAAAAGCAAAGCCCAATGAAGCTAGCGATGCCAATAAATAACCTAAGAACGCTAAAGCCTTGTAGTCACTTAGCCTTAGCTTGCCGAAGACATAACCGAAGATCGATGAAGACGCTAAAAATATTCCGTAAGTTAGCGTGGCTAAGTAAAGCTCATG
>DAHF01000013.1:291-3587 GCA_002495845.1 Sulfolobus sp. UBA167 | reverse complement strand
CCTTTCCTAACCATAATTTTAGGTTTTCCTTTTACTCCTGCCTTAACTAAGGCTAAAAGTGTTGTAGAGATAATGAGCGGTATCGCTGTAAACAAAAGAATGAGAGTAGCCCTTATCCCTAAATATAATGCAACGGTTAAGTAAGTTACAGCTAGCGCTGCACCTCCTATATCTAGAGCATGAACTATTCCGTAAGCTTCAGACCTCTCGCTTTCCTTAGTGACTTCACTGACCATTGCACGCCTTGCCGGAGTTCTGAAGTTCCTGAACCACCAGCCTGCCATGAAAAGGATTAATGCTTCCACGTAATTCACTGCAAGTCCTGTGAAGGAAAGAATGATAATTAGTGCATTCCCAATTACTCCGATCTTTTTCCTGCCGTATTTATCAGCTAAGTAACCTCCAAGTAAGGACATTAAACTTCCTCCACCATAATTTAATGATTCTGCAATTCCGTAGATGAAAATTGGTGCATGAAAGTAAAACACTAGTATGATAGGAAATGAAGCAACTGCTGCTTGATAACCTAAATCTGCGAAGAATGCTGAAAAAGAAATTTTGAGGACTTCATTTCTATTTGTGAGCATCAGTATAAAGATAAAAAAATGTGTAATAAATTTATGGAGATCTAGCCTTTGCACTAAAAATCTTTATTGTATCTTATGAATAATAATCATGAAGCAGAGAACTGTTTAATTCTGGATGATATTAAGGTAATATCTATTATTTCATTAGTGGAGGATAAATTACTTCAAGTAGTATGAACGAGAGAACTCAAAGGGTTGTTCAAAGCAATTTCTCTCTCTAGGGTATGCTGGTTTCCTCCCCTGGAAGGGTTCCCTCCGAGAGAGCTCATCGTTCACATCATCGATTCAGGATTACATCTCTCATCTGGCAGTCGGGTGAGAGAACCAACACATAAGAATCGTCATTGATTGCCTCCGGATTCCGTGAAGAGAGGAAAGATGATTATTATCCTCCTATAGTCCTGATTCTTCAATCGAGCTGGGGAGTAGCATCATTAATTTCACTAAAAGAAGTTTAAATACAAATATATTTGAATCTTCATTCCCCTAGAAGGGGCGAGGCTTTCATTCTTTTGTAAACTTCCTCGCAAAAGATTACAGTTGCTACAAATTAGTTATGCAGTCTATGTATTTCATATCAGGTGTGAGTGAACCAGAACGAAGCATACTTACGTCATTTTCAGGAAGCTAGTGTTCCTGTTTTGTAAATCTTATTTCATCTATACTAATACCGTATTTTTGGAGAAATGATTTGAGGCTCTCTTCGTCCTTTAAATATACCTTTAACCCTTCGTACTCTACCACTATCATGAGATAAATTATAATATAAAGAGATGGCTCAGTTAACTGAAACTTACTAATTGCTTTACTTTTCCCCCAGTCTGGCTATCTTCAAAGAAGAGGTAGACTCCCCTTATTCCCCTAGTTAACATGATGTAATATCTGTTCTTTAGCAATTCCAACGCCCTTTCTCTGTTTTTCTTTGCTATTTGCTTCAAGGAATAATTTCTACCTACATAGTCTGTGATTGGATCTGGATTGACAGTCCAAGAACCTCTCCATATCAAATCTCTCCCCCACACTAATCCTACATAGTCAGCCTCAAACCCTTGTGCTCCATAAACTGATGCACAATATTTTAAATGCTCTTCAGGATCTAATTCTCCTCTCCAATATTTGGGATATTCACTTTCCTCGTCCATAAGCCACTTGACCTTCAAGTTTGCATTTTTGTAAATGTCGAAACCGGACTGTAAAGGATAACCTATCCTAATGTTCTTTATACTATCCCAATCAGTCTTGTTCTTAATGTCACCTTCAGATTCAGTAAAGCTGCAGATTAACGCAACTTTTTTGCCTTCCATTTTCCTCTTTTTCAAGTCATTTAACATCTTCCCTAAGTCATCGAATATCTTGAAATCATAATCTTTTATTACAACTTTGCTCCCTTCAAGTAGGCCTTTCACTGCCTTAAGATAGTCCTTTGGAACTCTTATGGATGACGAAAGTTGATGTACCTTTAAATTGTTTAAGGACCTCTTGAAGTTCTCCTCAGTACCTTCTTCATTACCTATTAAGGTCTGCGAGTCGTCGTAAAAGTACACGTTAACTCTTCCCCTTGGAGAGTTCTTTATTACATCAGCAGTCATTCTTTGAGCTTCGTCAAATATAACTAAGTCTATTTCATTTCCAAATCTTTTCTTAAACATGTCCAAAAAATTCCTTTCTCCTACTCCAAAGCCACGGCCAGTTGAGTAAAACATTATGAGTTGAGATAGAGATATCTTTTTATCCTCGAGTGGCATTTTTTTACCTCCAAGCGCAAGCCTTATAGCGTTTAATAATCTCTGGTTTTTGTAAGATAGGATTGTAAAATAACCCTTGCTCAACGCTTCGAGAAAGATGGTCAATGCCATTAAACTCTTACCTGAACCGCTACCGCCCTTTATGAGGAAGTTAGTCTTTTCTTTTCCTTTTAAAGCTTCCAGGATTTCACTCAAGATTAAACCTTGTTCTTCTGTTAAACCAAAACCATAAGGCAATATCTCTTTAGCTACTTCTCCTTTTATGTTTTCCTTAGCTTCGGAAACAAACCTGATAAAATCCTTATTCAACACAAACTTTCCGTTAACTATTTTATCAACGTCTTCCTTTCCACCAGGTGAGTAATTGCTAAGCTTCTTCCTAAGATCTTCTGGCCTCCTTAAGACTTCACAGTCTGAAAAGGAAAAATTCCCAGTCATGTTATAGAGGAAGAGAGCCCCTTCATATTTTATCCCAGAGGAATGAAAAGTATTTAACTTTACTACATAATTATTTAGCTGGTAACAGGGATCTAAGTGAAGTTCCCCATCTGCTTCAACAGTGAGGTCATCTACACGTTTTACTTGTCTCCACCCCTTAGCCTCAATCACCAAAGCATTGTTCTTGCCTACGAAGATAACGTCGGCCCTTTCAGTAAACAATGGATATTCCATAATGATAGGGTGAGGAACGTTTAGACCTTTGAGTATATCTATAAGCTTCTTCCACGCACTTATCTGTTCAATCGAAGGTTTTTCGTTAAATTCTTCTCTATATGCGTCAACTATGTCATTAACTTGAGTACCACCTTGAAGTATAACCGGTAGCGACATTTCTGTCATCTCATTTTTTTTATGAAGCTCCTTTTTTACTATATGTTCTTATCTCTCATAAGAAGAAACTGAACATCTCGTAATTTAAGGAGGGAAATATCTATTTATAAAATTCCTTGACAAGTGCTTTGTG
>DAHF01000013.1:0-262 GCA_002495845.1 Sulfolobus sp. UBA167 | reverse complement strand
CAAGAGGGATTGGAGAACGACGAGAACGTCATAACGAGGTACGAGTTGATGTTCCCATTCTACGTCAACACTGGTGGGACTCACTCCAAGAGAACAGATACGTTAAGACGAAGTATAAGCCAAAGGAGACGATTAGCCTTCCTACATCTTCCTACCTTTAGCAATAGAGGAGTGCTCAGAGCGTTGGAGAGGATGAAAGCAATACCGACGAGCCTCGATTGCTCTACAAGGGACAGGATGAGGAACATGGACTTAACTTTCC
>DAHF01000118.1:557-2517 GCA_002495845.1 Sulfolobus sp. UBA167 | reverse complement strand
AGGATACACTAGGGAATAGTACTTATGAGGTTTCCTTTCTCTGGGAAAACGTGCTAAACTGTCGAAAAACCTTCCTCTCGCTTCGTAGTAGCGATCAGCTATTTCTTGAGCAACCTGAGAGTGGAGTTCCTTGTATTCGTGGTCCTNNNGTCTCAGTTCAGTCCTGTTTAACCATTCTCCATCCCTTTGATAGAAATACGTATCTACCCACCTTAGGTTGTAGTACACTTCACACGCCATCGACTGAGCTTTCAGCGCCCTCCACGTTCATCAGTGTAAGCACGGAAGCGAAACCCTAAGGTGAGCGTTTGAATAGACCATGTTGTTCTTCACTAAAAACATTTTTAGGAGGCTATCCATCCCCTCCCTCACCGGTACTCCCAAAATCTGATTAATAAAAATAATTTTTGTTTATTAATAGCAACCCAACAGAATTTAGTATAATTAGTGAATCGATTTTACAAAAATTTTTAGAAATTTCTAAGCGTTTCATTAGATCTTTTTATATTTCTCAAAGACTCACTGAGAAATATTATTGCAATACTAGAAAACGATGCAATTTAAATAATAAATAATCTATTTTATTTACATTGATTACTTAATACATTATTTTTAACACCATTAATTATGAGCATAATTAAAAAATATATTCTTTTTCTTATGAAGTAAATATGTGATTTAGCGCTGAATTTATATTTGTAAAATAATTTCTGGTGTACCGTAACGGAAGAGGTCTTCCGCTCCCTTAACCCCCTAAGATAAAGTAAAAATGTCTTTTAAGAAGCCACGTAAAGGGATACTCTCCTATTCTTCGATACTAATTTGACCATACCTTGTCTCTCCATTTCCTCTAACATTTTCTTAGCCACACTTATCGTCATCTCGGTCTTTGAAGCTAGGGAGTACGGAGTAACTATTTTCTCCCTCTTTAGCTCATCTGTCACCTTCCTCTTAGTCTCGTTGTCTAAAACTATAGTTTTGCTCATTACCTCCTTTCCCGTCTTACTGCTCTTCTTCTCCACCTTCTTCTCTTCCTTAGCTGCAGCTTCCTTCTTCATCTTCTTTTCTATGTTACTTAAGGGCTTCTTTGAGACTCCACCCATTCCTTAAACACACCATACTTTAATTCTCGAAGTGACATAAATAATTAATGAGCAACCAACTCCTTGACGAGATGATAAGTAAAATATCGAAGTTTGCTTCTATCTTCGGGATCTCCAGATCTGAATTAAAGGTTTACGCTTTCCTCCTCCTGAATGGAAAATCTACAGCTAGGGACACTTCAGAGAAGCTCAACATGTCCTATACTAAGGTCTATTCCATACTCTCCAGACTCGAAGGGAGGGGATGGATAGTGAAGATAGCGAAGAGACCTACCCTCTACGAAGCTGTTCCAGTAAAGGAGGTGTGGCTCAACATAAAGGGCGTGATTGCAGCCAAACTCGAACAGCTCGAGAAAGACTTCATAGAACCTCTTTCAGCGTTCACTTTCTCCTCTCCTTATACTGTTATTATAATACCTTCAAAAGATATTATAAGTGCTATGAAAGAATATCTAGCCGAGAAAAGTCAAAAGTACTTCATTGCAATCTCTTACCAGGAGCTTTTAACAGAACATATTTTAGAGCTAATAAAGGCCAACTCCGCAAAAGGAGAGACCAAGGTGATACTGTCTAAGGGCGTCAAGTTCCCTGACATCCCTTCGATTCAAGTTAAGACGATTGAATCGATGTTCGGGAGCGGAATAATAACTTCATCTTCTATGCTTTTGATTGTGAAGTCTGGGGAGTCCTTAATAGGACTTTCCTCCAGCCATAGGTACTTTGTGGAGATAGCGACAGTTTATTTCAATTATCTATGGAGCTTACACTGATCGATAGCAGATCAATTATCATCATTAAAAAATACGATTAGCAAGTGAACTACCCCGCCCTTGCGGGGCTTCCTGATTCACGGCTCT
>DAHF01000118.1:275-521 GCA_002495845.1 Sulfolobus sp. UBA167 | reverse complement strand
GATGTTGAGAGAAGCGTTGTAGTCACGGTCAGTGGTCCAACCACAGTTGAGACAGTTGAACACGCGATCAGAGTGTGAGAGATCGTGATTCACGTGTCCGCACCTAGCTCACGTCTTGGAAGTGTATGCAGGGTTAACTAAGATCACTTTTTGTGGTATTTCTCTAACTGATATTTCATTACTTATCTTAACTCGCTGAACGAGACTTCAGTAAGCCTCCTAAGAGATTTAGAGGACTTGTCTATC
>DAHF01000118.1:0-252 GCA_002495845.1 Sulfolobus sp. UBA167 | reverse complement strand
GAACCATTTCCATAGTCTCATGTAAAGATCTCTCTTTAGGTCATGAAGATGTTCGTAGGCCTTAGCCAGCTTGATCTTTGCTTTAAAACAGTTGTTGGAAAGAAACTTCTCTCTTGATAATGACTTGTGAAGATGCTTCACTTTCCACAATGCCTTCTCTAGGGGCTTCAGATTAGGGAAATAGCAACAATCTGACGTTACGAGCATCTTCTCTGTACAGACATCTATCGCAACTGTGTTTCCAGTGTTAGG
>DAHF01000055.1 GCA_002495845.1 Sulfolobus sp. UBA167 | reverse complement strand
ACTGGCAAGGCAGAGCCGTGAAGCAGGAAGCCCCGCGAGGGCGGGTAGTTCGCTTATCCTTAGATGCATACATTAATCTCCATCTACTATCCTTATAAACATGATCAGGCAACGGAAGATGAATGTATGGTAGATTTAAAATAGGTAGTCTTAGCTAGAAAAGTATATATTCCATTCAAGTGAATTAACATGAAATTGATATGATCGAAGATTTGATGCGGTTTGCCGAGAGCAAAGACATAGCGAGGAGATTATTAGTAAAGAAGGCTAAGCTTTTCCTGGGCTCGGTTTACATTCTAACTTCGTTTTATGGCTTACTCTATTTCGGAATGTCATTTGAGTATGAGGCTTTTTCGATAATTATGTCACTAGTTTTCATATCATTAATTGCGACTTCTTTATACTCGTTCTTTAAGGTAAGAAGTTCATATAAATTAATTCTACAATTGGAGAAAATTGATGGAAACGAATTAGAAGAAGGACTGAGGAAATCCTTGTACTTTTTGACCGCTATTAACGTAGCCTCACCCCTAATAGTAATGAACCCAATAGAAAGGTCTTTTCTTATAATGTCCCTCGCTGAGACTTGGGCGCTATACACAATAGTGGGACTAAAGGTCAGATCGGGTTTGCCTGACTATGCCGTCCTCATATCTCCTTTATTCGTACCGTTTTCTTTGATATGCCATTGGTCTCTAATCGGATTTTCACTCATGTGGGCGTTAATAGGAGTTAAAATGGTGATAGAGTCGTGGAAAAGGGAGGAATAAAGGAGATAATTGATTTCCTTTCGAGACCGATCTTCGCCTCAACAACTAAGGTCGGAATATTATTAGCCTTAGTAGGAGTGAAAGAAGCATCATTCTCGGAACTTCAAAAGGTTCTAGGAGTGAGCAAATCAACCTTATCCCTTACTCTAGATAGCCTAGAAGCGAATGGATTGATTAAGAGCTTCACAATATTTGAGGGGCGTCCGAAGAAACACATAAGGATAACAGAGAAGGGATCCAATTTGATAATGACTTATCTAGAGTACTTAGAGAAATACAGAGAATTTCTAAAGGAGAAGGGTTGAAAACTTCGGTGAATCACAATCATGCTTTGATATTATCTCAAAGATTGAAAATTAAGAGAGCATATTGGTGAAAAGATGGAGAACCATGTCATTTTCGCATACGTTTAAACATGGTTAACGTAAAGTAGAGTAAAACCCAAGGGATAATTGACAAGACGGCGTACCCTAAGTTTATGGCATTTACAGGAAATAAGTATGTCATTCCCGGTATAAGGAGATATGCATCGCTAACGTAGAGAGAAGTGACGTAAGTGTGATTTAAGGCAAAGAGGAAAATCAAACCCGTAGACAATAACGTAAACACTAGCCTCGGCCTTAGCGATAACAGAGACATAATGAAGGATAACTGTACTTCAAATACTAACATCTCAATAGTTAAGACCTCAGCGTAATTGACCTTGAAAAGAATGAGGGGAAATGCTGCAGATAGCGTCGGGGCTACAGAGCCTATGATTGTATAGATTATCTTGAGCTTGGAGTCCGTAGTACATGAGGCTATGAAAACTAGTAGCGGAACTAAGAGAGGAAAAGGACCTAAAAGTCTTACACCTTGATAGGAGACGAGGTCAAAGTAATCTACATTGAGGGTTAAGTTATCTACCTCTACTTTTCCCGCATCACAAAGGTTAACCGAAAAGAAAGCGCCAGATGAATGTAACTCTGTGTTACAAACATTTATTGATGCTCCGCTTTCATTTGTTACAACAAAAAGGGTCGGTGGATCTCCGTCGGTTACGAGCATTGCAGTTCCCCTAGACTCGTTAAATGCAGCGTAAATTCTCCTGACCTCAAAAAACGTTCCGCCAGAGAGCGAGAATGTCATGGAGGAAGTGTGTGTCTTAACGGTGAAATTTCTGTGATATGGAAGGGAAAAGAAGCCGTCATGGGTTACGTTTGTGCTGTTTCCTGCTACGACTGAAATCCCACCCGCAGGCTTATCTCCATCCAATACCAAACCAACAACGTGATCCCCGTCCTTTACTGCAACTATAGAATATGTGTTCATATTAACTAAGCTCATGAATGACATTGTCATCAACACCAATGAGGTTATTAGCAAGAAGTAAATTAAAGAGAGCCTCACAATGACAACTTGAAGGATTCATTAAAAAGTCGTTCTCATGTACTCAGCTACATCCCTGCATTAACGACTTAGGATTTCGAATTTATCTTAACGAGAATTAAGGGGCGGAAGACCTTTTCTTGGGGAACCCTAAAAAACAACCTCAAATATACATATTAATGCCAACGTAGGTTAATATCTATAACTTCAAGTTATTTTTTAATCTATAACTACCACGGATTATAATATACTTTTCTTCCTATAAAATTATATTAGATAGCATTTATAAATAGCGTAAAAGTTTGAAACATATCCGGAGATAGTGCGTCCTCTCCCTCTCATATCAATATTTTTACCATATTTTCCTAGTATGAAATCAGTATGTGATTATTCTTCATTACCAAGAAATCTAAGTTAAGACCTAAAAGCGGAGAAACGGCTTGTTCTCTAAACCACGAAAACTTTTTTGTTTATACCTTCCCTTTATCTCTGTGGTCACTCTAGAAGAGGCCAAAAATGCATTTAAGCCAAAGCTAAAACCGATAGAGTGGAAGAAGGATTACCTCCTTCTCTTAGATCAGACCCTTTTGCCCTTTCAGACTGTGTGGGTGAAGTTGAACGACCCGGTCGGCGTAGCTTCAAGCAAAAAGAACATGCAAGTCAGAGGCGCCCCCGCGATAGGGATCACAGCATCATACGGGATGGTGCTCTCAGTGAAGGGAGACAACTTGGAGGAAGCTATTTCCTCTATGACGAAAGCCAAGGCCGTCCTGGACTCGGCTAGACCTACAGCCGTTAACTTGTCCTGGGCCACGTCTAGGATGCTGGAGAGGGCTAAGTTAGCTGTAGAGCAAGGCGAGGTAAAGAATGTGAAAGAGCTCAGAGACCTCATGGAGAATGAAGCCAACTCGGTGTTCGAGGAGGAGCTTGATGCAGAGCTAAAGATGGGAATTTATGGTCTAGAAAAGATAAACAGCGGGGACACGGTTCTGACCCAGTGCAACGCTGGAGGTCTAGCCACTGGTACGGGACTAGGGACAGCTTTAGCACCGGTTAAGTTAGCTCACGCGCTTGGCATGGAAGTTTCTGTCTTAGCCCCTGAGACGAGACCTTGGCTTCAGGGGAGCAGGCTCACAGTATACGAGCTTATGACCGACGGCGTGAAGACAACCCTCATAACTGACACCGCCGTAGGTCTGGTCATTTACAAAGGAATGGTACAATCTGTCATGGTAGGTGCAGATAGGATACTCAGCGACGGTCACGTGTACAATAAAATAGGCACATTCAAGGAAGCTGTGATAGCGCATGAGATGGGAGTTCCCTTCTTCGCTCTAGCGCCTACGTCCACTTTCGACTTAAAGAGCAAGGCAGAGGACGTAAAGATAGAGGAGAGGGACCCTAACGAGGTAAGGTTTATAAGGGGAGTCCCAGTAGCTCCTTCAAACGTGGACGTATACAACCCAGTCTTCGACGTCACGCCCCCCAAATACGTCACTGGGATAATAACTGAAAACGGGATAATCTATCCGCCGTTCGAGAAGAACGTTAGGAGAATAGTTGGAAAGTAGCGTGAGATCACGCGATAGGATTCCAATATGCCTAGTCACGTAGATCAAGGTTGTCTGGAAGTTTTTTTCTGCAGTGTTGAGTAAGCGTTTGCCCAGTTCATCGTTCACGTACCTTTAACCCTAACATGAAGGATCTAGTTCCATTTTCTAAAAGATTAATATTTTAATTAAAATCCACTGAATTAATACTAGTCTTAATATGCGTATTTATCAATCCACCTTTTGGTTGTTTTTCTCACCTTGGATATGCTGACTAGGACCTTGAGAATCTATATCTTTTCAAACTCTTCTCATTTTTGATGAAGATTTGCTCACCTTTTGGATTTCTAGTTCCATTTAATAAAAATACAAGAGTTAGTTTCATGCTCTGGCTTTTATTTCCTCTTTTACTACATTGTCTACAACTCTTACGTACTTGTTCAACATCACAAGCAAAACCAACACTACAGGGATTAGAACTCCAAATAGATCCTTAAGGCCTATCTCTTGCGCTAAGGCTCCCGCTATAGACGGCGTGACAACACCAACGAGCATCATGGTGGCGAAGAACACGCTGTTTGCTGCGTTCCTCTCTGCTGGTGAAAAAGTTCTACTTATGGATATTATAGATAATGGATAAGTAAGTCCGTGAGGAAAACCTAAGATGAGCAATGCTATCGCGAAGGAATAAACATTTATTCCAAATAATATCAGAAGTAATCCTATTACTGTCAAAGACATTGCTGTCATTGCATGCAGTCTTACACTATCTGCAGGACGAATCGAGAGATATATCCTAGAAAGCAAGGAGGTTGCGAAGAAAAGGGTGAAAAGTCCAGTAACTTCTGCGAAGGAGACATGGAACTCGCTAACAGCGTATATACCTCCAAACGCTAAGATTACGGCAAACGGTATATTATAAGCTAATATGTTTATCACAGCAGTCGTAAAGCCTGGATTTCCTATCACCTTTACCTTCATTGTAGAACCTGTCTTTTCCTCAGGGAACTTAATTAGGAACGATAGGATTGCTGCTACTGCACCCAGAGGGGTGAAGAAGAGGAAGACGTAAGGTAGACTGAAGGAAGAAAGTATGGCAGTCTCTATAGCTGGACCCGCCACTAAGCTTGCGCTCAACGCTAGCGTATAAATCGAGAGTACCCTTTCCCTAGCTCTCCTGTCTTCAAGCAACCCAGCAGAAGTTATGATGTTTGGCATCACCGATCCCAACGTCAGCCCAGCCACTCCGGTCAGTAGCCATAGAGTGAGGGGACCAACCAAGTAGTAAAGGGGTAATACAACAGCGTAAGCTATTGAAGAAGCTATGAACACTTTTCTCCTCGTAGGGGAAGGCAACTTTGAATTGAGCAGACCGCTAGTCACGAAAGTCCCCAGCGAAAAAACAGCGGAGATTAAGCCAATCTCCGTCTGTGTGAAGTGAAAATAATAACGTGCTAGCAGAGGTACCGTAGTAGAAACCATGTTGTTAGACGCCCTGACTGCGAAAGTCATAGTAACTATAACGAGAAGTACTTGTAGGAACTGAGCTTTCGAGTTCATATATATAGGTATAGAAATGACCTATTTAAGTTTGAATTTAAAAGACATGGAAAATATTTCTTACAATTAGAGGCAAGATTACGTAATATATTTAAAAGGATGCTGGTCCCAGGGAGTTTGTGCATATTGCAAATTTAGTTTATTTTAGAAAATAGCATGAATTTAATTGAATGTTATTGTGTTGGATAATATTGTGCTTGGATAATAGGATAACCGTTTAACAACCTACTTTATTGCATCTGCCTTATTCATGAATCACAATTTCAAAGGAGAACGCCTAGTATAATTTTGATCTCTTCTCAGTCTATGTGAGGATGTCTTTGAATATGATACAGAAGGAGACTTTAGCTTCTACCCCATCAAGTAAAATAAGTTAGATGAGAAGTTAGACAGCAGGAAAGATATATGGTCAAAGCCAACGAGAAGTTCGGTAGACATGAGGAAAAGTAAAGAAGATATTCGATTAGCTGAAGAAAGCTGAATGAGAAGTTCGACAGAATAGAAGAAAAGTAAAGAAGTTGAGAATTGACTTTGAAGAGCAGGACAAGAGAAATGAGGTTAGATTCTCAAGGATAGAGTATGGCTTAGGAGATCTGACTGAGGTTATGCTCTCCAAGTTCTTTTTGGATGACCTAAGGGAGGAAATAAGGTAAGAGGGAGACAGGATAATCTCCAGAAAGAGAAGAGTTGAAATACCGAACGGAGAGGTCGATTTGATAATTGAAACTAACAAATCGCTTTACATGGTCGAGATAAAGGTTCTACCTAGAAGGGACAATGTAAGCTCCTTAGCTTCTAAGAGGGCAAACTTAATTACAGAGAAGAGCAAGGTTCCAATTTTGGCAGGTACTGTGATAAAGAAAGACTTCTATAAGGTAGCTGAGAAATATGGGATTAAGATTTACGAGTACTAAGCAAATATTTACCGAGTTTTATTCTATATAGTTAACTAGAGACAAACTTCTCACTCGACTTTCAGGAAGAAGGATAAGACCCCAGCTACCACTTCAATTCCTATCACTATTACAGCTCCCTCAGGGATCGTAGAAATATCGCTGAACAGTCCCCCTAGAAAGACAGGAATGAAAGCAACGCCCAAGTTGGAAACTACGCTGAAGAGGGAAGTCGCCAAACCCGCCATCGCCGGCTCTGAGACGTAACTCACGGTGGAGTTCAACGCCATTGACCAGTAAGCGTTCCCGAAGAAACCAAAAAGGAAATATCCCAACGATATCAAGGTAAGGTTAGTCGTGAAGGAAATGCTGAGCACCATCATGGATGCTGAAGCTAAAGTCAGGATCCCAGAGACAATTAATCCAAGCTTCTTCTTGTGCTCGAAAAATGGGGTAATTATAATAGCGCCTATAGCTGATCCCAAGAATGCAACTCCGCCTAAAAGACCGCCGAAGGATAATGCCTCCGTGAGGGGAACGCTGTGGACGAGCAAGACCGTAGACGCTATTGAACCGAACATGACAGAGATTGAGGATATAGCCAAACCTACGTACCAGTTCTTGATCATTCCAAACTTAAAGCTACCTTTCAGAGACCTCTTGAAAGACCTAGGGTACCCGCGAGTACCCAAGAGGATCCACACTAAAGCTATTACAGACAGTGAGGCGGCAAGCCATAGGGTACCTGAAATTCCAAGTGAGGAAGATATCGCTGGTCCAGTAAAGGAGCCCAAAGACATTCCGAGGAAAAGAAGCCCAACGCTTATTCCCACTACGCTCTGCGACCTCTCCTTGGTTATTTCAGCCACGCTACCGATAGGTGCAACGGCCAGGGGATATGCTACCGCGGCGACTAAGCTGAATATGAGGAAAAGCGAAAACGTCGGAATGTTAGTGAAAAGCGCCCTTCCGGTCAGACCCAAGAAGGAAAGCAAAGAAGAAATGACTAGGGTGTTCCTGACAGTGAACCTTGCAGACATGAACCCTGCCAATAGACCGAACACTACCATGGTATAACCATAAGCTGATATTATAAAGATCACTGATGCTAAGGCGACGTGAAAGAGCGACTCCAAAGAGGGAACTAGCGGTGCCATCACGAACCATCCAAAGCCTATTGTGAATATGAGGAACCAGTAAGGAAATAGTTTTGACCACATGTGAAAGAGAAAGCCAGGTACGACGTTAATAAATGTTTTTGCCTAGCTCTCGGTAGGAGCGGTGTCACATGTCAAGTCATCATTCATGTCTTCCTTACAAATTTTCAGAGAATTAGCCTTACTCCTTTTCTGGCACATAAAATGAAGGCATTAGGCTGTTCCCCTCCCTTTTCCCTTATAAGGGGAAAATTTTAGGCAAAAAGAAAATTATTAATATTGTTTTTCTTGTTCATTTGTGCTGATACAAGCGTGTTTTTATTTTAACGGTAGTTAAGGGGGCGAAAGTCACTTCTTGAGGGGATGGATAGCCCCTAAAATGTTTAAAAATAAAGAGAACAACATAACGTATTTCAATGTCCACCGTAAGCTTTCGTTTTCGCGCTTACACTGATGAACTCTTAGGGCTTTGAAAGCCCAGTTGATGGCGTG
>DAHF01000026.1:11957-12470 GCA_002495845.1 Sulfolobus sp. UBA167 | reverse complement strand
TCACGGCTGTATCCTTGTCTTCTATAGTATTCCCTAACCCCTATGCCTGATAGGACGGCGACCTTTCTTCTGTCATATTCTAGCGATATTCTCTCTGCTTCCCTCAGAAGGAGGGATCCGAAGCCCCTATGCTGAAACGAGGCTTCCCCTACAATGGGTCCCCCGTTGACCGGTACTTCTGCACCGTAGACGTGCAGTTCCCTGACTATGGAAGTGNNGAGCGTCTATCTCTTTCCTGTGCGAAGCGTAAGGTATCCTCAACCTCAGGTATCCTATTAGTATTCCCTTTTGGTCTTCCACGGATATGAACACTTCCTCCCCTCCACTGGCTTTATATCTCCTGGTTACAAGCNNTTTCCCCTTCCATGTATCCATGAGACCCCTGCTTCCCTATACCTTATCTCGGCTATCTTGATCCCTTTCCTCTCAGCTTTCTCCTCCACCAGTTCCCTCAGGTTCCCCTTCTTGTTTCCGTCGAGTATTATGTTTGCAGGTATGTCCCTCTGAATCCTC
>DAHF01000026.1:9399-11887 GCA_002495845.1 Sulfolobus sp. UBA167 | reverse complement strand
GACCAGTGGCGCGCTCTCCACGACCAAGGTAGGGTATATCTTGAGCATGTCTGGCATGAAGTCCTCATCTTCCATCATTGTCTTAAACGACTCTAGGTCCCTGTCCGGATCCGAGCCGGGAAGCCCAAGCATTACGTGATACACTACCTTGAATCCTGAGTCCTTGAGCACTCTGGTGGAATCTATCGAGTCCTTGGTTGTGTGACCCCTGTTGCTCCTCTTCAATAAGTCGTCATGAACGGTTTGAACTCCCAGCTCCACCTTTGTTGCCCCCAAGTGTAGTGCCATGTCGGCTTGGGTTTCCTTTCCCCAGTCCGGCTTAGTCTCCACCGTGATCCCCACGCATCTAACTTGGGAAGTCTCGTTCTTCTCTTTAGCTTCCTCCAAGTAAACGAAACCTGGCTTTTCCTTTGATGGAAACCTATTCATAGCCTCAAGCGCTTGAGACACGAACCACTCTTGGTAATCAATGTCGGTAGAAAGGAAAGTCCCTCCCATGATTACTAGCTCTATCTTGCTGGGGACGTGGCCCAAGTAGACGTACTGCGACAGCCTAGAGCTTACCTGCAAGAATGGATGATAGTTGTTCTCAACTGCCCTCATGAGGGTTGGTTCCCTACCGTAGTAGCTCTGTGGCGAGCCCACATCTACCCCGCCGGGGCAGAACACGCATTTACCGTGAGGACATCTGTGCGGTTGTGTCATCACTGAGACTATGGTCACTCCAGACATCAGCCTGGATAGCTTCCTTATTTTGCGTTTCTCCGAGGTATTCATCAGATCACCCTTGAGGGAATCTCGAAAGTGAATGATTTCCCTGCCCATTTTTCAGATATGTCCTTGCTAGAGATCTTCACTGCGTGCCCCGGGCTTTTGCCTACTTCGAGTTTAATCTCTTCTAACCTCCCTTCCCTGGACATCGTAATCCTGATTTCCTTGCCTTTCTCAACCTCCTTCGTGATCACATCAGGCGGTTTGCCGTTGACGCTTATGACCTTGTCCTTAGGGCACATCCCCGCTCTGTCAGCCGGAGAGCCGTCCTCCACGAAGGAAATAACGTCCCCGTCCAGTGACATTCCTATGTAAGGCTTTCCCACGTCGGGCATGTTAACGTTCATGAACTCGCCCAAAATCTTCAACATCTCCATGGAGGGTTTTCTGCTGACTTCCAAGTCTACTTCAGAATCGGAGAAAGCCTCTTGCAAGTCATGTAAGGTATACTCTCTGGGTATCTTCCTGAACTGGTCTTCTATCTTCAAGCCCTTCCTGAACAAGGAGAGGTCTAGGATCAAGCCCAGGATTAGACCCCCATCGTAGTAAGATATGGAGGAGTTAAGGTAGTTCTCGTCCCTCCTGTAATACTTTATCCACGTCGTCATGGAGGACTCTGCTAGGCTCATTGCACCTCCATGGAAAGTGAGCTTCTGGAGTGACTCTGCAATCCTCTTGAGGAATTCCTGTAAACTTATGCCACCAGACGCCCAAGATAGCTTGTACGCCATGTAGTCTGTCACTCCCTCTGCGAACCAGAGCAGTTCGGTGTACGTCTCCTCAACGTAGTTGACTTTCAAATCCTTAGGCTTCAGGTACTTCACGTTCAGCCTGTGGAAGTATTCGTGAGCGAAGACCTCTATCATTGACGTTGCGTCGCTGGTCCAGGCAGAGGTTATCGCTGAGGAATTTGAGTGCTCTATTCCTCCCCTTGGGTTTGTAGAGAACCTAAAGTAGAATATGTATTCCTTGGACGTCAAAGACGGGTCAACAGACCTGAAGACTTCATCCTCCTTGCTTATTACTAACCTCAGTCTGTTCAAGAACTCGTCGTCTAAAGAGTCGATCGTAGATATCTTGTGTAATTCATCTATCCTGTATTCCCTCAGGTCGGGGGAAGCCTGAATGCTGGAGTCAGCTAGCTCGTGGTAATTCTCCGCACAGAAAGTCCTCTCCCCTTCCTTCCTCAAGGTGGTGTGGACTTTCCAGCCTTCTGGCAAGTCGAGTTCGACGCAGTACTCCTCATTGAGGTTCTGGAAGGGAAAGACAGCAGGTCCGTTCAAGAACATGTAATCCCCTGTTGATACTGCCTCTCTTTGGTCCCAACTCAAGGTATACACTTTATAGCTAAATTTTTCTCTAACCCAAAACTTATTTTTTGAAATCCTGATGCCATCTATGGATACTATGTTCCTCTCCATTTCCCTTATTATGTAAGACCCCGGGAGCCAAGTGGGGAATGTGACTTCTCCTTCACTTCCTTTAGCCTCGACCTGAACGTACCTGTGAAATGGAATTACTCTAAAATACATTAAGAGAGATGTTTCTCTCCGTTCTTAACAGTTTCGTCCTCTCCGCTGACCTCCTCCAATGACCTTCCCTTAGCTTCTGGTATAAACTTGAGCACAACAATTGAGGAGCCTAAAGCTATCATGGCATAAGTCCCGAAGAGGACTCCAAGCCCGAAGCTTGATAGGAATAGAGGGAAGCTCGTTAT
>DAHF01000026.1:7874-9349 GCA_002495845.1 Sulfolobus sp. UBA167 | reverse complement strand
GGAGTCAGCATCGCAGACCCTATTATCGACGCAGGACCCATGGCTGAGAACAAGTAGTTCAAGAGGTAGAACGAGAAGCCCAGGAGCGCAGCCTCCCCCGTAAGGGTCTTTCCTACGTCACTAAGACCGAAAAATGACGGGTGTGAAAGCAGGATAGAGTACATTCCTAGCCACAAGGCCACCCCAGCGTACCCTATAGTTATTATCCTAGTCCTGCCTATTCTATCGACAAGGAATATACACAGGATCTGCCCTGGTATGCCTGCAAGGAACTGCGCTGCATATACGAAATCTATGGGAGTCAAGCCCAAGTTCGACGCTATCGTAATCGGTCCGTACAGACTGAAGGTGGATGAGTACACGTCGTACAGAAGCCAAAGAATGGAGGATAACAATATCACTATGAAGCTTTTCTTGAACCAGAAGGAAGAGCTCTTCTCGTCTGGAATTGGTCTCACCTTGACTTTAGTCTCCTCCATGATTCTGGACAGCTCTCTTTCGTCGGGCTTCACCCTGGACGCAAACCTGAGCGTCTCAGTGATTTTCCTCCTCGAGACTATGACCGCAGNNGCACCCAAGGACAAGACAAGCCTCCACACGACGGAGTCGCTCAACCCTAAACTGGACAGCACTTGGTACGAGAACGCTGATAGCACTGCGCCTATTCCCCACATGAAGGCGAAAGTTATTACCATCAGCTTCCCTCTGTCCTTAGAGTTGGAGTTCTCCGATACTATTATCGGCGACAAAACGTAGTCTGCACCTATACCTAGCCCTATGAGAAGTCTCGTAAGGAAGAGCTCCTGAAAGTCGCCTACGAAGAACTGCAAGACTTCTCCTATGGTCATTATTGTGACGTCTATCCCGTACAATGCCTTCCTTCCTATCTTGTCGGAGAGAAGACCTAGCAACAACGCCCCTACCACGGCACCGTAATAAGTCCCCGCTATGACGGCGCCCAGTTCCACAGAGGAAAGGCTGAGGTACTTTTGGATCAGAAAAGCTGTTATTGACACGGAATAGAGGTTATACCCATCGGCGAGAACTCCTGCTCCACTGATCAGAACGCTCTTCACTTGGAATTTCCCTAGCCCTCTGCTGTCAAAGTCGTCAAACATGATTTTTAGTATATACTTACATTTTATAAAATTGAGTTTTAACTTACTATTTCACAAGACGGCGCCAAGATAAGGATTCATGGGCTCGCATTTTCGGTATACCATGAATTATGCCAAAAACTAGTCCTCGCAAATGACAGTGAAAGGCTTTTTCAACAATGCCATAGGACGTCATGGAGAGGAAATGACATTGTACTACTGTGTTTTCAGTCTTCTGAAGCCTAGCAGTTGGTCTCTTCAATCTCATCAATGACGTTAAACTTACTTTTAATTCGTCTATAATTTCCAAAATCGGAAGACCAAAGAGCTTACCTAGGAGGTCTGTCTGTAGAGCACAAGGAAAAAAGAATTACAACG
>DAHF01000026.1:0-7849 GCA_002495845.1 Sulfolobus sp. UBA167 | reverse complement strand
ATAGTCATCATAAGAGAAATTTCTTACCTCATAAAGATATATTTTACTAGTTAAAACGCTAAAAGTTTAGTAAAGAAAGTCGTTTTATTGTTGCTCTTAATAGGGAAGTAATGAAACAGAAGCCTACGTATTTTTAAATATAGGAATCTTAAATCAGTTAGAATGATCCAAGCAGTAATCTTTGACCTGGACGGAACTCTTGCTAACACTGCCTTACTTCACAAGAAGGCTTGGGAGATTGCTCTTAAAGAGATGGGAGAACAGCCTTCATTTGACATAACTATCCTATTAGGAAGGAAAACCCTCGACATAGCTAAGATATTGGTGGGAGATGAGAAGGCAGAGGCCCTAGCTTCGGTTAAGACTAACATATACAACTCGTTAGTGGAACAGGAAGCTAAACCGACTGAGTGCGCGCAAGAGATAGTTGAGAGCTTTAAGGACGCCGGGATAAGGGTATCAGTAGTTACTTCTTCGAAGAGGGTGTCAGCAGAGAAGGTCCTTGAGATCATACAAATCTCTCCCCATCTTCTGGTCACTAACGATGACGTAGAGAAGGGGAAGCCCCATCCAGAACCGGTTCTCAAAGCCCTCAAAAGCCTTGGAGCAGACCCTAGGCTCAGCATAGGAGTAGGCGACACAAGCTACGATATCATGGCTTATAATGCAGCTGGGCTCTCAACTTCCTACTTCTTGAGAGGAGAGGTTCCCGTAGATCCCTCTTCCTTGAATGGGCTCAAGTTCACTGAAATAACATCGCTTTGTCAATTACTCCACGTTTTGAAAGGTATTTAAATAAACTTTATTAGTTGATAATTTTATTTTAACATCATTTACTCTAGTTTTTCATAACTAATGAGTGAAAACTTATTAAGTTTCGCGAGTACCTTTATTTAAAGGTGTGATCATGTTCGATGCATTTGCACCAACAAACCTCCTTATAATAGCAGTAGTAGCAGCGCTTGTTTTGTTTGGTTCCACTAAGATTCCCGAGTTTTTCAGGTCTCTAGGTAAGGCAGCAGGAGAATTCAAGAAAGGTAAGTTGGAGTCTGAGATAGAGGCTGAAGAGATAGCTAAGCAGGCAAGGCAGAACGGTTACAATGTGCAAACAGATCCTTCTAAGGAGGATCTAGAGAAGCAAATAAAGCAGTTACAAGATCAGTTAGACCAGATGAAGAAGAACCAGAAGCAGTGATAAGCGCAGGCAATAAAAGTAATATAAATCAAAAGTAAATTTTATATTTTCTTAAAATAAAAAGGAGGTGGGATATTTGCTAGGAAATCTGGATGATCTGATTGTAGTAGTAGTAGTCGGAATACTCTTGTTAGGGGGTATAAAGAACCCCCACAAAGCAGCTAAGGATGTGGGGAAAACGATAAATGAGATGAAGAACGTTCAAAAGCAATTCTCAGAAGAGTTAAAGAGGGAAATAGATGAGTCGTTGCAAGACGACCCACAATCTTCTAGCGTTGAGGAGCTGGAGAGGAAAATAAGGGAGCTTCAGAAAGAGCTCGAGAGGTTGAAGAATGGCGACAACAAAGCCTGAGGAAAAGCAGATACAAACTCCCCTTTTAGACCACCTTAAGGAACTAATGTATCGCATAAGGAGAATAGCCGTCTCCTTGGTCATTGCATTCGCTATATTTTTCGGTTTCGGGATAAGGGACGTGACATGGAGCGGATATACTTTCCCAATACTTTACCCCGACATTTTCGATAGCCTTTCAGTGGAGATGACGAGGATTTTCATTTATGATGAGCTCCCTAAGAGCATAAAGTTGCTTGTAATAAATCCCTTTGATCCAATATTTTCATCGATTTACATATCCCTTTTCCTAGCTACGTTCTTCACAATGCCCATAATTGTGAGGGAGATCTGGGCTTTCGTCTCACCCGGCCTTTACGAAAGGGAGAAGAGAGTGATAAAATGGTTCCTTTTGCCCGCTTTCCTCCTCTTCGGAGCTGGGGCGTCCTTCGCTTACTTGGTCATAATCCCATTCATGTTGAAGTTCGTCCTCCTTTACGTTAACCAGTTCGGGGGTGCCGTTGCACCTACCCTAGGGCTTAGGGCATTCGTCAACATAATTATGACTATGCTTTTCGTAACCGGAATAGCGTTCGAGTTTCCCTTAGTCATGGACGTTTTGACCTACATAGGTGCAGTGAAGGCATCGACATGGAAGAAGAACTGGAGGTGGGGAGTACTAGGTTCCTTCATAATCGCGTGGATAATATCCCCTGGTACTACTGGAGGCGTTATAGAGACGATAATAGGCATAATACTTTCAACTCTGTACATAGTCGGAATATCTGGAGCGTACTTCATAGAGAGCAGGCAGAGAAGGAAGATAGAGAAGGAGATGAGGAAGTTAGAGAACACTCAAGCTGGAGGAGAAGAGAAGTGACGATTGTAAAAAAGGGTTTTGCTTTTTCCCCTTCCCTATCAATAAAACATACTAACTTCAGTCTTTACGGAAAATCAATTTGTGAAATAAGTTAATAGACCAAGTTAGCAAATGTTTTACATCGAGTCTTTTTTTATCTTTCTATAATACACATCATTTTGGTGTCATTTTGCCCTTAACTTTTTTACTTGACTGTATTTGACCTCGGAAGTTACGAGTTGGCTATCTTTATTTTGCTTACGTTCCCCTCCACTTTAGAGTATATTGAAATAGCCATCATCAAATCCTTGGTGTCATCACTCCTCCTATGGCGATATAGCGATATTATTCTCTTCATCACTTCCTCATCGTAGTACTTGGATTCTCTGGATATCACTGAAGAAGCTGAAATTGGATCTTCCTGGATTATCCTTATTCCCTCATCGTATAACTTCAGTAAGTCAGGATCCTCGACCTTGAAAGCTATCAAACATGAGGGAACCAAAATCCCATCCTGCATGAGCTCTTCTTCCAATGGGTCTCCCACCTTTACCTCGTTTCCTACTATCCCCATGAAGCCCTCTTCAGCCTTTCTGACCACGTCTTCAGGCGTTGTGTTCACCACTTCCTTTCTGTGATACATGGCGTAGAGCCTAGCGTTGTAGTCGGCTAATGTTCCCTTCTTGACTGTGTATATGACGTCAGAGTCCTTCCTTCCTATGATTGAATACATATTAATGAAGACGCCTGATCTCACTCTATACTCGTTCCCCACCTTCCAGATGTTAGTGATGGAATCTAGGACTACTTCCCCAAGTTTATTATCTTCACAGTAGTTGGAGAGCTCATATCCCTTGAGCAGACCCCTATCCCTAGCTACGAGCAAAGGAAAGGATATTGGTCCCGCGAAAGGAGCTGATATTTTCATATATCAGAGATATCCTTGACGAATATTATTCTTTCACCTACATTGACCCTCCTCATTTTCACGCCGTATAGTTCCGAAAGTGTCTTCTCGCTCAACACAGAGGAAGGTTCACCCTCAGCGAAGACCTTACCTTCCTTCATGAGGACTACGCGATCTGCTATAGTCCCGAGTTCGACGTCGTGGGAAGTGGATACGATCGTCTTAGCCTTTGAGAACCTCTTCATGGTTTTCACTAGCCTAACATAGTTCCTGGCGTCAAGGTTCGAGAGCGGTTCGTCCATTAGGATAACGTTTCCCTCAGCTAAAGCTTTTGCGACCAGAACCATTCTCTTCTCTCCTGAGCTCAGGCTTGAGAACTCCCTGTCCATATATTCATGCATCCCCAACTCCTGGAGATACGATAGATAGACAGAGTCTTGAATCCTAGTCCCTGACCTCATTACGTCGATCACCCTCATAGGGGCAGGAAAGAACTCTGCGGGGGAATAGCCCATCTCTTCATCGTCTAGGCTCACCCCTCCCTCGATAGGCCTAATCATCCCTATGACGGCACGTAAAAGCGTGGTCTTGCCCGACCCGTTCGGACCCAAAATAACGTTGAGCCCCTTCACAAAGCTCAAGTTTATCCCGCTCAGGATTAACTTGCCGTGGATCTCTATCGACAACCCCTTAATCAACATTTGGATACCGCCTCAGTATAGATGTGATCACAGGTACTGCTACCAGGGAGGTAACTGCGGTCAAGGGGAGCGTAAATCCTAGAGCACCCCTAGATATCACGTTAGACAGTAAGAGGACAGAGCTACCCAACAAAGAAACGGGGACTACCATGCTCCCCGTAGACCTCCCTCCAAGGATACCCCTCATTATGTGAGGGCTTATTATCCCCAGGAACCCGATTATTCCTCCAACCGACACGTCTGCGCTGACCACCGCGCTGACCAGAATTATGATCAACATCCTATACCTACCGGGATTTATCCTCTTGCTGAAGGATATCTCATCGCTCAGCGTTAGGACGTCTATTTTCCTGCCTATGATGTAGCAGAAGTATCCAAGGACTAGGGTCAGGTTGAAGAGAATCGCGGTCTCTATCCAGCTCACGTCATCTATTTCGCCGAAGAGGAAAAAGAGCAGGGGAGGCACTTCGGGGGTTACCCTCGAAATGACGGACTCAGCAACGATTATTAGGGCGGAGAAGAAGTAAGAAACTACCACACCGCCGATCACAAGGGAATACGTGTCTCCTTTCTTTCCTATTATTAGTGTCATAATTGTAGCGACCATGGAGAAAATGAAGGCCAAGAAAGGTGAGATTCCTTGTACTAGAAATAGGGGGAAATTGAAAGCTAGGAGGGCATAAGTCAGCACTGCCCCGAAGCCTGCACCAGAAGCTGTACCAGTGACGTAAGGGTCCATGACAGGGTTCCTCAGGATCATCTGTAATATTAGACCAGTGAGGGAAAGGTCAGCCCCTATCGATGCAGTCGAGATGGCTGTGGGCAACCTTATGGAATAAACTATGAACGAATAAGGATGGGAAGAGAAAAGCGAAGGAGGTACGTAGATCGCACCGAACACTAGGGAGAGGAAGAAAGACGCAACGTTCAACAAGGAAAGTAGAGCTATCACCTCAAAATACCGGTAGTGAGACATTGAGATCATCCTGAATCCACGTCTGGTTGATTACGTGAGGTGCTTCGCCGTCCATTATTTCGTGGACTATTTCTATCCCGTAAACGGAGAGCGGTGCGGGCTCGTTCATGATTGACACAGGGAGACCTTGGTCGAGTATGTAGATCCTATCGTCCTTGAAAGCAGTGACGTTATGGAGTGCTGGGTATTCCTGCTCCATCTCGTGGATCATGCCCTCAGTATAGCTTACGTTATACATCTCGGTGAAAATCAGCACGTCAGGGTCGCTCTCTATAAGCTGTGATATATGATCCAAGGGATACCCGCTCTGGGACGAGAAGACGTTCATTCCCCCAGCGTGGGACATGACGTTGGATATGAACGTATTTCCCCCAACGGTATAGAATGAGAAATCGGGGCAAATCCAAAGTACGTAAGCTACGCTCCCTATCTCCTCATTAGAGGAGAACTCCTCAACCTTGTGGTTCATCCACGACACTACTTGGTCTCCTTGGTTGACTCTGTCGAAAACCGTGGCTGTCATCATGACGTCGTTCTCTATTTCGTGGAAGTTCACATCAAGGTCTCCGTGCGTGTAGAACACACTTAGGTTAGCGTTCCTCATCTCGTTGTAATATGACCCCTCAAGTCCAGCGTCTGCTACCACAATTGATGGTTTCAGTACAACTATCCCAGTCACATTCAAGGGATATACTCCGGTTATCACATGTGCGTTAGGTATGAGAGAGCTCTCGTTTAGTTCCTGCAATAACTGAGCAGAGTAAAAGTCTGCTCCTATTATTTTGCTTCCTAATCCCAAGGATACTAGAATCTGCGTATCGCTCGGTGCTACACTTACTATCCGAGATGGGTATGAGCTTATCGTGACAGTCTGTCCCAACCCGTCCTCCATAGTTAAGGGGTAATATCCTCCCTTAGGTGATCCCACGGTTCCAACGTGATTCACGGAAAGCTCATATGAGCCCAGCGTAAAACCTATCCCGATTATGAGCAATGCTATTCCTGCTATGACTCTGTAGTCCATGGAGTCTGGATAGCCTATCCATGTATAAAAGCTTTTTTCGTGAAATTACGCTTTCAACCATGAAGATAAAAAACGCTAAACTCCTTGACGGGAGAAAGGTGGAAATAGGGATTGACGAGGAAGAGGGAACGATAACTTGTCTAAGGGAGATGTGTGAGGGAAGCGATACCATAGACGCGGAAGGAGGTCTAGTAGTCCCTCCTTTCTTCAACATGCACTTTCACTTGGACAGCGTATTTTCAGGCAATGAGAACCAGAGCGGTACTCTGTGGGAAGGAATAGAGAGGTGGAGGGAAATAAAGGGTAAGCTTACCGAGGACGAAGTCGAGGAAAGGGCTACCGTGGCCCTGAAACTGATGTTGGCTTACGGGACTTTGTGGGTCAGATCTCACGTAGATGTGACAGAGAAGTCATTCAAGTTGGTCAGGGCTCTCAAGAGAGTGAGGGATAAGTTCAAGGGAATAGTAGACCTACAGCTCACGGCATTCCCTCAGGACGGGATATTCACCGATAAGGGGAACGACGAAAAGCTCAGGAAAGCATTGGAGGAAGGCGTGGATAACGTTGGGATGATACCTCACGCGGAGCTGACCAGAGAGGACGGGGTGCGCTCTGTGGAGTTCGTCTTCTCTCTGGCTAGAGAGATGGACAAGGACGTGGACGGGCACGTGGACGAGACGGACGACCCGAGCTCGAGGTTCCTGGAGACAGTGGTGAAGAGCACGCTTACCAACGGATGGGAAGGAAGGGTCACCGCAGGTCACGTGACCGCAATGCACAGCTGGGACCAGAACTATACTAGGAGGCTCTTACCCATGGTAGCTAGGGCTGGGGTGACGGTAATACCAAATCCATTGATAAACGTGATGTTACAGGGTAGAATGGACGGGTATCCCAAGAGAAGGGGAATGGCGCCGATCAGGCTCATGACGCACATGGGTGTTAACGTGGCGCTGGGTCAAGACTGTATGATAGATCCTTGGTATCCTTTAGGGAGCGGAAACATGCTTCAACCCCTGTTTATGGCAGTTCACATGGACCAGATGAACGCCGAGGAGATAAGGCAGAGCTTAAATTTGATAACTTATAACGCAGCGAAGGCGTGGAGACTCCAATACGGATTGGAGGAAGGTAAACCGGCTAACATGTTAGTGATGGGCGTTGACAGCGTAGATGACATCCTCAGGTTCATGGAACCACCTAAATATGTGATCAGGAAAGGAAGGGTCATAGCTAAGGATGGAAATATGGTAAACTTGAACGGATGGGAGAAAGTGAGGAGGAAACCTCACTGGACGAGTAGTATGTGATACCTCAAGCAGTCCATGTACCTATCGTGCTTCTCATTCCTGTTGAGCACCATGTAGTTCACCACGTTTTCGTTGGAGAGCAACTTTCTTGCGTAATCTAAGGTGAGGTCGGTGGACTGGAGCAAGCCCCTTATGTCTGGGTTTAAGAATAAAGCAGGCTCAGATTCTAGGGAGTCTAGGTAAGCCTGAGTCTTTCTTTTCCATGCGAATATAACTTTCCTTATCTCGTCACAGGGAACCTTCAAAGTCTTGGCTATGAAAATTACTGGTTTATTCTGACACCTCCAGTAAGCTATTTGCTTCTCCAAGTCAGATGCCATGGGTTGTAGTATTTTGAACTCACTATAATTTCTTGAGGAAAAGGTGCGCTAATATTTACCAGACATTTCCAGAATGAGTTAAAATCTCTTTCAATACTAGCTAGCCAAGCCGTAAATCCAGAGACGCTTGCTAATGAATTAAGCCATGATCCCATTCGAAAATCACAATTATCAGTTATACTTAAAATTATAGTAAAGTTTATGCAACAAATAGGAGAAAAAGATT
>DAHF01000109.1:236-13408 GCA_002495845.1 Sulfolobus sp. UBA167 | reverse complement strand
TCCCATAGTGAACATGATATCCGTCTCTCTACCTCCTGAGGATAGGGGAGTGGGCATAGGAATGAACACATTGATCAGGAACATAGGAAGCGCTGTTGGGCCAGTGATCACGACCTCCATAATGTCGAGTTATCAGGGGGCCTTTGTTCTTCCCTTCGACGGGACTTACATGGTCGAGATACTCCCAAGTTCCACGGCATTCAACCTAATATTTACCGTGGGAATAGGGATGGCAATCCTGAACCTGTTAATATCCTTGACTGTCAAAAACTACAGGTTCCAGGCTAAACCAACAAAGGAGGCAGTGGTTGAGGCAAAGTGAGATTAGAGTAAGTTGTCCGCACTGATAACCTCAAGCCCAAATTTCTTTAACCTGGAAAAGTGGCGTGCGTTATTCGTGATCAGAGTGAGTCCGTTTGCGATGCAGATGCTACGTATGATGAGGTCCGGGTCGCTCAAGGGTCTCCCCTCTCTCCTTAGCTCAGCGTAAATTCTGGAGGCCGTTATCGCGGACTTATTATCTAGGCAGAGTTCCGTAAAGTTCTCCTCGAGATCTCTCTTGAAGTCCGCTACATTCTTTCCTAGGAGAGCTATTCCCCTCAGAAATTCAAAGACCGAAATACAAGTTGTGTAGTATCCTGAAACCTTTTCCTTAAGATTTCTTCAGTGCATTAGTATTAGGGCGTCAGTGTCTAGGCACTTCTCCTTCTCCCCGATCTCCTTCCCTCTCTGGTTAGTCGGATCAGGGTTTCGGCCTCGGTGTCGCTTAGGGTGAGATTTGGGGACGCGACCATGTTCTTGAAAACTTCCCTGAAGAAGTCGTCCCAACTAAGGGTAATACCCCTTTCTATTTCCATTTTTCTCCTTATCTTTTCGAGTTGAGACTTAACGTCCTCGCTTACGGGTATCGTGGTATAAGTTATTATATATAATTATATATGATCAAGCCAATTTAAGTACATTGAATTGTAGCATGTCTCCAGAGGGCAAGTAATAGTTATAACCTGATTATAATACAGGTTATATCATGTCTAGCTTCCACAAGTTCACTGAAAAATACGACACACTGTTCCTTACGAGAATATCTTAATGTTAGAGTTCTTACTTGTCGAGAAAGAATTGGGGAAAATACTTAGCGTTGGACGCAGTAGTGAAGCTCTTTGAAACATTTCTATGGGAGAAAGGATAACAATAGACGACTGTGTCGAACCCTTAGGGTTGTTAGATCGCCGAGATCAGTGGCATGAGGGTGAAGAGAGGTACCTAGAGGAGCATTCTCAAGGAACAGCACAATGCATTGTTAATGAACTGGGTTATTCACTACCTCATGGATACAGAGAAGACCTTACTTGAGGCTAACAGGTCGTTCAGGGAGGGAACTCTTCTCTATTGGGATATAGGTGAAGGCTCATAAGGGCTCCTGCGTAGACTGGCGTTACCAGTAGGCTGGAAATAGTTTGATGGAGTTTCGCCTAAATTTCCCTATCCTCGCGAATTTGTAACAAAAGTCGAATAGTAAACTATGGAGGAGGTTAGGTCACTTCTCAGGAATGTAGAGTTTTGAGGAGGTGTTGATAATGCAGACTTAACGAAATACCTAAAATGCTCTAACAATGAGGCAGGGGATTCCTTGCAGGATTATAATAGGGGAGATTACCTGTGTATAAAGGCCAGGAAAAAGACAATCAAGGATAAATTTTTGTAACATGAGAATTTATTATGAAAACTATTTAGAATTTAATGTTTAAATCTAAATATTATATGGTTCACTAATCCCAGAAGTTTAGACCTAGAAATAAAGGGACGCTAATTCGTTAATGTCGCGTTTTATGTGCGATCAGTCACATAAGTTAATTTGCTCATAAAAAGACTTTAGTCTAATACGGTTACATTTTAAATAGTATCTATCACTACATTTCAGTCAACCAATTTCACGTAATCACCGAGTTTCGCGACATATATGCAGGCCTGGCTTCATGTAATTTGGAGAGGATCGCAACTTTAGTGTTTCTTAGCCGGAACTCGTCACCTTTTCATTTCCTTTAATCAACGAGATACTGTAGACGTTTCACGACAATGCCTACTAGGCAATACTGAGATCTATATTATACAACTTTGGTCCTATAAAGATTTTTGTACACATGTGCAAAAGATTTCACCGCCTTGAAACACGTTAAATTAGCTTTTCGTTAGAATGGAAGCTGTCTCTTGAATATCAGTTTTGAAATCCATAATGTATTAAACATAAGTTACGCTTTACTCATGTTATTCTCTGGATCGATGAGGATGCTCCGAAGCACACAAAATTGGTTTCGTTGAAAACTAGTTAATACTTTAAAATCAGAAATAGCTTATTATACCTATGAATAGGGATCAAATTGCCTTGATTAATGCCTTTATGGGCCAGCAACCTGTGTTCTCCGAACCTCTCATCGCTTCTGCCAAAATCCTTTGTTCCAACGGTCACACAAACGAGGCACTTCATCTTTTCAGGAGAGCCTTGGTGATAGAGCCTGATTCCATGGAGGCGATGTTTGACATGGAGATCTGCTTAAGGCAGAAGGGAACTGGGAACCTACATGAAATAGTCGATAAAATGGTGCCTGTCATGAAGTTGAGCGAAAACTCTAGAATAAAATTCCTTATGAGGTGGATATTAGAGAATTCAAATCGAAAAAACTTTTCGATTGACTTCTTGAACCTTTTAAATCTAGAAATACAAAAAGGTAAAAACTCTGAGGAATATCCTCAACTTCTCTTATTTAAGGCCCAATTTCTACTAAACCAAGCTTATCTGCGGTTAATAGATAGGGACTTTCTAAAGGAGGCAGAAACTTACTTCCAAATGGTTATAGAATATGGAGGCCGTGAAGTACGTAGAGCCTGGAGAGCTTTAGCTGAGATTAACTTTCTTCTAGGCGAAAAGGACAGGAGCCTTGAGTATTCATTGAAGGCATTAAGCGAAGACTTACCTTACTCGTTCTTGACCAGGGCTGTCATACTTTGGAATATAGGAGACAAAGGTGAAGCCTTGAGACATGTTAATGAAGGAATTAGGGTTAGAAATAGACACATACAGACTACTAAGGTTAGTGAAGAAATTAAACAGTATATCGAGGAAGCTTTAGATGGACTAGAGGAATCGGAGAGACAGGATTTTAGGACCGAGATCAGGAAATGGGAGCTCAGTTCTTATTATCTGGGCTATTGTCCAACTCATGGAAATTTGAAACCTTACTTTACCCTTCAGAGGAGGGGAGAGAGAAAGTCGTTAAAGGTTACGCATTACATTGCTGGAAAGGGCGAGAGAATAGAACATAGATAGACCTACGTGAGTAATGCCAACCAAACTTGATATGAGACTTTCAATAAGATCAGTGTTGACTACTTTAACATTACTTTTCCTTTTTAAACAGATATTGAATAATCATGGTCGATAGGACTTGTTTACGGTAGTATTTTAGTATTCCTGCATGAAAGAATTCTTTAAGCTAAAAATTAAGATCTATCTTGATATATGTGATTGCGAAATCGGGGAAAGGAAATAGATGTACCCAGTTTATAAAGTAATGCGCTATCTAAGATAATGTAACCATTTATGAAGAGCTTGCAATTTCTCAGATAGGCCTATCTCCATATGGGACCTGCATGAGCCTTGATGTTCCGCCAAGCCTCAAATAGATGCAATACATTTCTAGGGATAACTCCAGGTCAAGTTTTCTCGGATGGAGGGGTCCATCTTACGCTATACATGTGAAGATCTGGGTTCTCCATCTCTAGTATGTACGTGTCTGAGTCACCCCTAAACACGTATCCTCGATTGATCTCCCCAAAGGAGAAATTGTTATCAGGCCTTCTAACCAACGTGTACACGCCAATGCTTCCCGGCTTCCAAGGTAGCATTACTGTCAATTTGAGGTAAAGCGTAGGGCTAGTCACGGCCACACCCTCCGACGAGTAATCAATGCCGTATCTTCTCCTTATTTCATCCACGCTAGTTCCGTAGTACTCCTTATCCCAGGTGGAATAGCCGTAACTCGCAAACTGTCCCGGCTCTAGTGGCGGATCGAAAATCAAGCGAAGTTCGAGGTTTTGACCCCTCTCCTCCACCTTCCATATGCCCTTACCAACTCGTCCTTTTAAGTAGTCCCTTATCCTGACTTTGCTCAACCTTAGTACCTTGGGAGCCTTAGTGTAGTGATACCTCTGCATTACATGTTTTCTTTCAGCCAAGGGTATTAGGCACGCAATCTCCTTCTTGGTCCTAAAACTTCTATCCCCCTTGTTAGACATAGCGATCCTGTATGTACTATATGTGAATATTACATCGTAACCTAGACGGTAGGCCTCTCCCCTCGTAACCTTCCCTCCCTCGTTCTTTACTACGCCAAGCATTTCAAGGGAGTGAAGTAAATTACCTATGGCTGAGCCGAGCTTAGGGGGAAGAACATCTTTGCCCACCTCGCCATCATGGTACAGTCCGTGAAGGAGCTTAGCGAGAAAAACCTTGGTAGCGAACGTAAGTTCCTTCACAAACATATTAATTCTTGCATTATATAAAAACTTTACTTGACGTCATAGGAATGGAATAAATAACTTAGGCAGGTTGAATCGAGAAATCATGAAAAATTCTAGATAAACTTAACCCCTTGAATAGTAATTATGGTCTCAAACGATACTTTCAGCAGGTATTGGATGAGCCCAAACTGCTATAAATGTGAATTCATGGCATCATATGGAAGGCTTTAGACACTATATATAAAACTAAAATCAACAAGAATCGAAAGACCACTCCCTACGACAACACAATGTTTCTTTTCAAACAATGTCAAATTAACGTTCAGATTTCTAATCTTTGTCAATAATTTTAGTACTGTGAAATATGTTTCCAAAGGTATTCACGATAATTTTCAATTTTATTATTGTTCGAGGCGGTTCAGTACTCCTCAGATCACTTTAAGGCAGATTTACAGATGGTATCTAGTTACGACCACACATGGCAACATATTTGATTATAAAAAATAAAAACATGTATAGATAATATGGAATACATCCTATTATTTCAAGATTCCCTTGCGGTATCCTACTTATCTAGCTTCTTAATCCTCTGCTTCATAGAAGGAACTTCTCCAGTTTGTCCCGAATTATTAGATTGAGATTAACGAAGCCAACATTTCAACTCCGGAAGGTAATCCTTATATCTGCGGATTTACAATGATATCGAGGTGTATTCCTTGTCAAGGAAGAGGACTACCTACGACATCATTAGGGAAATGTTAGAATTATCCCGTCACGGAATAAGAAAGACCAATCTAATGCTTAGTTGTAGATTGAGCTTTGACCTACTTAAAAAGTATCTTTCAATTCTAGAGACTAACGGTCTCGTGAGGGAGGAGGGAAGACTCATAGTTATCACGCCTAAGGGTAGTGTGGTGTTGCAGATACTGAGGAGATTAAGCTCCCTTGACCAGGAAGCCGAATATTTAGATAAAAGGTTACAAGAATTAATTCCGTCAACGACGGATTCTTATATGAAAGTTATAAGAGCTTCATGAACACCATTTAAGGCGAGTAGCTAGACTCCACAAGAAAGCCACCACTTCAATTTTTCCATGTATCTTAACGAAATATCTAGTTTTTAAACTAGAAATAAGATCTCTAGCAACTCTGAGATCTTTATTTCCAACAATTAATTAGATATTCGCCTTAGATTAACCACTATATGCTGTAACAGATGATCTTCGCTTATTGGAAATCTTTTCATGGCACTTTCCCTTTCTGCCTCGACAGAAATGTTTAGATTCCTAAGGCTGGGAGTACTCATGAATCTAATCTTATAACGAATTCCCTTTCTATCATCGAGGACGTAGAGGTACTCATTGAACGAAAGTATTATTTTAACTTGAAATTTTCTATGAAATTCCAATATGGAAAAGTTTGCAGGCTTTTCGCTCGGGTAGAACATGGCCTCTAATTCATTCCCAGCAGTTGCACTACCCACTAAACGAAAATGAAAGGTTAAGGGGATAACAAACTCAGGTTTTAACAACAACTTTCTAATCGACTGATCCACCTCAACTTTTTCGTTAATTAACATGAAATCACCTTCCATACAAAGAATTGGTTATAATTTAGCGTGGGACTATAAAAGTAATTCACATAATGTTAGTTCTATGTTAAGTTAGAAGAGTTCGTGGTAAATCGTTATCGGAGGTCTTTCGTGGAGTCAAATATTGCGTTTATGAAGTTTAAGTCCGTAATCTGCTCATAAGTTTAGCATCAGGGCGATTTGGATTGCGCTTGAAACGCATTGAAATATTTGAGACTAAGTATGTTATTTCATTTGATGGGAGAAGTCGCATGATAATTGCACGCCTAGTTCTAACCTTCACCATTATGCATCCATGAAGAAGTTTTTCAGGTAGTGGTCACTGACTTAATAGAAGTTTTATCTTTGGTTTTCCATAAAGACTCTATAATCATTATGATAAACATTCTTGAGATCTTTCCGTCCGCTTTACTCATATATCTGACGTGATTGTCAGTGGCCAGGATTAAGGCAGATCTTTATGAATTCTATTTAATTTGCTTAAGTTCTCTTCTTATTTGTGAAATTGCTCTAGTAATAAAGGCATAACTTATAATGAAAAACGAGAACAAGAGAGACTCGAAAAAAAGAAAAATTGTGTTACTGATGCCCCCTATCAGACTAGGATAGAAGGCTAGAAATCCGGAGAAAAGCGTGGATAAACTGGCAAGTATAGCAAAGAAGAACATCACATCCCTTATTCGTCTCTCAAAGACTTCAAGTTTGTACGTGTCCTTGGCTGAATTGAGCAGTTCCTCAATCTCCTTTATAATAGGACCGATCTTACCGTATACTGTATCAGCGACCTCCCTGGCCTCAACCTCACCACCCTTCATTCTAAAAAAGACTAAGACTTCCTCTAGTAAGTCAGCCGTGTTACCTATAAAGAACTTGCTGGCTTCGTCGATGAAGTTGGCTATGGCCAGCATCTTATATTTTTCACGTATCCTGTGCAGGTATACTATGAAGTCCAGGTAGGTCTTCATCACCGCGGCCGAGAAAAGAATTGTGAGAATAAAAACTCCAATTGAAATATCTTGAAAAAACATTATTATCCCTACTGGCTATGGCGACCTTTCTTCTCCCTAGTTCTGCCATAAAATCTATGTCCTTCTTTCCTTGCGGAGTCCTCTTCGGGCATGTCTCGAGAGGCATTCCTTAGTTTTTCACATATTGCTTCAAATTCTGACCTTTTCTTCTGATACTCCTCAAGATCTTCAAGTCGTTTTAGACCACTTTCAGTTGTGTGATAAAGTGCTCCATCAAAACTAATGAATCCTCTCCTTAATAGTCTAGAAATATATTTTTTCGCTAACTCATAGCTTAAATTGGCCTTATACATAAGCGCGGTTTTCCTTACCCCGTTCTTACATGCAGATAGTATATCATGTTCGATATCGAACTCTGTCCTCTTCTTTCTTGACGGAAACATATTAGATCAGTGTATAGAATACTTATAACCTTTATGGGAAAACAGAAATCAATTTTCTATATTGATTCAAGGTCATTCTTCTATTTTTGAGCTTCTATATCATTGGACTCAATACCGACCTAAAACACATAGGTCCTCCACTAGGCTCTCCTAACTCGCGATTTATTGGAGATTAAAGGAAAATAAACTGAGATTCGCGTTATATACAAGGCTTATATCGCAGAAAGGGTTTAGGTATCTCCTTCATCTAATCTCCCTGGATTTCAACTGTCTCTTCAAGTTGACCTACGTATAACTTAAAATAAGATGTGTCGTTGAGTAATGGAAGACTCTTCTCTTCATGGGGGTACAGATAACAGGTATAATTTCCGTAAACAAGTATAACCTCCTCAGGGTAAGGATTCCAAACCTGGATATATGTCCTATTCCCCTGAGGATCTACAGAGTATACAGGGATTACGTGTGCTCTCACTGATATATCCGTGGTGTAAGTGAACGAAGGACGATAGGAGTAAACCAGCAGAAGAGCAACCACAGAAAAGATTAGCAATACGGTAATCGGTTTTCTATACATCATGTAGTAAATAAAAACTAGGAGAAATTAAAGTCTTTCGCCCATTCTGCGTGACCCGATTTTATGGTGAAGTTTTCAGACTCTATGTAAGATGCAATCTTTTTGATAGCACGTGAGCTTCTAGGAATAAGTCTAATTAGCAGTGGCCTCAGGGAATACGGTCTTCGTTAGCTCTGAGGGTAAAGCAACTTGTAAAAGAATAACAAAGAACCTCATGGGGTAGGATTTCCTAAGAGAACTGATAAAATTCTCTTTGAATTTTTCCTATTCTTATATATTCTCCACCAAGAGATAGATGATGTTTACCTTAACTTAAAACTTAAATTAAGATATAAGACTTGACATGGTTCAAACGTGTATTCACAAGAATAGCCTTGATCAATAATATGTGACCCTTACCAACGCTTTCAATAGGGCAGACTAACTCTATTACCTTCTCTTACTTCTCTTAAAATTAAGCACCTGGAATACTTCTGCTATCATGATCTATCATGATGAGGCTATAGAGCCGAACGTATAGAGACGCCTAATCTGGAAGGACTAGTCATAGAAGATGTAACGTAAAATTTGTAGATTGTTACTTTCTATGTTCTATCATAACACAAAAAATTATATATAAATTCAGCCTAATTCTTATGGTTTATCTCTAATTTTATGAGAATAATTTATATACAGCCCAATCATCATAAAAAATAGTGAAAGCATGAAATTAGCACCTATAGTGGGAATAGTACTCGGTGTAGCCCTACTGGGGCTAGTATTTTCAAGCGCCATTTTTACATACACAGCAACAAGAAGCTTTACAGTAAATGTTGTAGCAGATCCTAATGCCGATATTGCCATAACTCCTAATGATCAGGGCCTAGGTACATATGGCACCAATCAACCCTTCGTTTACTTGAATGGTAGCGGAGATTTGGCAATAAACTTCCATAATGTGGCTTCCAACGCCCAGGCTACATTTTACAACGCATTTAACATAACCAACAATTTGAACGAGACTGTTAACGTTACGATACAAACCAGTAGCAGTCACCTACAAGCCACTTTCCCTAATGGTCAAACTATGTACACTCTACCTGCCGGTCAAACAGTGTCCGTTACTGTCATGCTGAATACTTATGGGCTTAACCCAAGTTCTACGGCTACTACCTATACTCTAACCATTACTGCTACGTATTCATCGAGCTCATCAGGCGGCGGAGGCTAAGCGACTATCCATAAACCTTAAAAAAAGAAATCCTTTTTTATTTTAGAAAATTTGTGTAAGATGCCGAGATAAAAGTGGTGGAAAGATGAATAAAATAAGGATTTCATATATAGTTGGGTTGTTGCTAGGGGTTCTCATGTTAAGTCTAGTGTTCTCTCAAACGTTTACGTATAGCGTTTCAAGAACATTTACCGTGGAAGTTGTTAAGGATCCTAATGCCGATATCGCTATAATACCGGCTATCTATCTAGGGACAGACAAGGGATATGTTGTGGATGGATTAAACGGTAGCGGAGACTTCGAGTTTAACTTCACTGCAGCTCCTGCTACCATTACTAATTTTACGCCGGCGTTTTACCTGGCAAATAATCTAAACCAGACTGTAAGTGTAGAAATTAGCTTAACTGTTCAGCCGGATGTCATAGTCTCCGTTCAGGCTAATGATGTCAATGGCGAATACTATATTTACGTTAATCCTACTGTGACCGGGAATACAGCATCGTTCAACATTGATATACCTGCTGGTGGAGAGTCTGCCATAAGCGTCTCAATCCATGTGCTACCAGGAGTTCCCCTCTCCTCCAGCTATCCACTAAAACTTACCATTAACGCTACATATCCGTCTGATTAATGGACCCAATATATTTAAGTCAAATCTTTTTTTATATCTTGTGAACATAGGATATATAGTTCTAATACTGCTCGCCAGCTCGTTTGTCATTTCCTCTATTCTAACATCTGTCTTCTCCCTACCCTATGGCTGGCAATTGGACGCAACCCAATCCATGGTTCCACTCATTTACCCAGGCAATATTATCTTAGTTTTACCTCTCTTTGGCCATCCCTACCTACACGAAATAGTGGAGTACTATCAACCGTATCTCCACATCTACATCGTCCACGAAGTGATAGGCTTCAAGGATGGAGGTTATATCACTAAGGGTATAAATAATCCAGCGCCTGATCCGTGGATAGTAAATAGATCCTGGATTGTTGGTTACGTTCCTCAGGTGTTCGGTTACCCAATTCAGATTCCCTACCTGGGATATGCCGTGAAGTATGTGGTCCAGGAATCGGGTATCAACGAGAAGACACTGATCCCAGTTCTTGTTGTGATCATGATCGTGGCAGAGATCATGGACAGGAGACAGATCAAGATGAAGAAACCCAGAAAACTAGTTACTCAAACGGGTAAGGAAATTTTCCTTGCCTTCTTCATTTTTTCGACAATGGTTACAGCCATAGTTCTGGCCCATCAATTTGGGAGGATAGAATCACAGTGGAGGTCCATCGTGGGTGGAACACCAGCTATCGATAGACAAACGAGCTACTACCTGTACTTCGGCGTGCTTCCAGAGAACACGATCAACACCTTCACCCTTCAGCTAGGGGCAAAGATACCAACCCTGGTAGTATTTACCGGTCCGTCAGACATAGTGTTTGAGCAAGATCCCATAGAGGTGAATGGAAATGTTACCGAGAATATTACTGTCTATTCCGGGGGAGTAGGTCTTCACTCAGAGCTAGTAAACGTAATATGGATACCCTACGTTTTGCCTCCGAAAGTTGCTCTATTCATAGCAAGATTAAACCCGATTCTTTTACTCTTCACGGTATCAGCGGAAATAGCTGGAGTAGTCTCATTAATATCATATGCTGTCACTTGGTTGATTGAAAGGAATCGTATTCAAATTTAGCCAAATTTAGCAATGTAGTGTAACATGTATTTTAATATGTCGGTGTAATGCGTAAACCGGGATAAATTTCACTTATGCAAGATGAAGAAGGCTTCTAAACCAATGTTGATTGTATATCCTGTGAACGAGATAAAATCTATTCGTTCTCCACTATTTATGATTTAAGAAGATTTAAAGTTAGATCTAGACATCCTATCATCTTAAATCCTTATCAAGTCAGACAGTCTCCATTTAGGAAATCTCTCAGGAGCTTGGGCATCTTTGCAGTAGACGATCTCCTAGGCTTCATTTATCTTGTTAGATAATATTAATAAATGAGAAACCTTAATTCTTTCTATGGCTAGAAGGCTCAAAATCAGCAAGCTAAGGATCACCTCTAGTCTTAAAAGAATAGGATTAGCGCTCGTAATTCTGGGGATAGTTTTGACCTTCTTTACGATGGAGTCCCTCCAGATCAAGTCGAGTATCCCCGAAGAGAGTCAGAGAGTAATAACCCTAGCTTACGCTCAAGAGATTCCATGCGTCGTAGTCCAGAGGAACCCCGTCTTCGTGGGAGAGAATGTGACAATAGGTTATACCCAAGTTATGGTTCCCGTAGCTCATGTCAACATTACGACTGAAGGCATACTTGGACCTAACTTGTTATATAATTCCACCGAAATCAATTCTACGTTCTACTTCACCTCGATACTGAGAGAGCTCAAGATTTACGTTTTTCCAACAGCAGGTTTTGAGTACTCGATCTATTTAATAGAACCAGGTGTTTTCTCGAAATTAGTTTACGCCAATTTCTCTAGATCTCCCGTAATAATCAATTACACTAACCTTACCTTATTTTCATCGAAGCTTTCTCAAGAGTTGGGTGTCTCGACTCCCTTCATCTCAGTCAACTTTACCATTCCTTATGAAAACATGACACTTACCCCATCATTGGTATTGAATCCCCAAGGTAATATATTGAGACCTGAGGTGTTCAACTCAACCCTTTACAAGGCCGAGATGACCCCCCTGCAGGGATACAAGATTAATAACTTGAACGTCCCTGATCAGCTGATCCAGCTCGTGGACGTAAAGCTATTTACATATCCCTCGAACTGGGAACAGGTGAACTATTCGGTTGTGCTTAACGGTTCATCCATCTCCTTAACGATGGTGTCAGGCTCGCTAAAGTCTCCAAGCGAAGCTATCCCAATAAATTTGACAAGTCTTTATGAGAAATTTAATAAGATTCAACAGGAAATTGGACTTGAACCATCCCTACCCGAGATAGCGGTTGAATACTCCATGTATAACGGAAATTTCACCTTTAAGCCAACGGTTATCATAACGCAGAATAACGGTTATCTGTCCGAGATTGTTGAGAATAGTACCTTGAATAAGATAGTTTATTATACCGTGAAGAAGGGGGACTTCAACTACGTTCCCTTTATAGCCTTAACCTCTGGGTTAGTTGCAGTAGCCCTCTTCCTTGTCTTTGGTACTGAGGTGAAAAAGGAGGACCTGAGAATGATGTTATTTAGAAAGTTTCTGAAGAAATATGGTAAGATATCGGTATTGGTGAAGGAAGAATTACAGCTGCAAAACTATGTCCAGGTTAAGGATCCCAAGGAACTGGTGAAGATGGCCATGATATCGGGTTCGCCCATTCTAGTGGACGAGGTCGCATTGAGAGCGGCAATTAGGTTCCATGACCAGTGGTATGTTCATAGTTTTTAGGTTTTTAATTATGCAGTTTTATTTACCACGTTTACCATAAATATTACATACGCTTAATATACAAGCACCTACTTAGGTAGAGTCTTTAAGAATCCGAATCATGATGGAGCTCAGTTTGCACTTCTAGAGAATTAGATATGTTAACTAAGATTTTCATCTTTTATGTAATCTTGGCGGGATATACAACTCGGTCTTCACATTTCCTTACATGGGACAGGAAGCCATGTTGATGTTCATGGCTGAAATGATCGAATATTACATCAAAACCCTCTCATCGAAAGATATAGACAAGTTCTACGTTACTTAATTCTTATGGCTGAAACCTCGGAATCGACGCTAACCATGCTCCTACTGTTTTCATCAATACGTATCAACGACTTAATGTAAACTGGAGACGAGAATGTAATCATGTTGTCCATAGAAACTATCTTGGTTCCCCAATACTCGTACTCCCC
>DAHF01000109.1:0-152 GCA_002495845.1 Sulfolobus sp. UBA167 | reverse complement strand
CCAGTCCAGAAATCTGCCCACTTTCCCGGAAGGTATACGTCCCTGCTATTCTCTCTACCCAAGAGAGGGGCATACAACAGGAATTTCCCCACTAGATACTCATCATCGATCCTGTAGGTGTCCTCGTCTTCCTGATACTCGTAAAAGAGAGG
>DAHF01000048.1:1819-7190 GCA_002495845.1 Sulfolobus sp. UBA167 | reverse complement strand
AGTCCGGGTGTTTTCCCGTCTACTATGACCGGGTAGCATTTGTTAATTCCTTTGAATCCCTAAAAAGCTAACTTTTGATCTTTCATCGATTAATGATTTAAGCTACTTTCATTTGGCTCTGTTTGTTATCTTTTTTACAGTTTCTACATAATTTTTGTCTTGGGTTATTATTCCTAAAGGCTTCATCGACTCTACCTTGGGAAAAAGTGATGCATCGTTTATTCCATCTAACAATACAGGTGACTTAAATTGATGAATTTCCCTTATGCTCATTGGCATGTATTCTAGAATTATCAGCTTTGCCCTTATCTTGTAGTCAGGCCTCTTAAGTATGAGAGCTTTTTCGGAGGCTTCATTAGGGTCATCAGTTACTTCTATTTCATTTCCTTCAGGATAGAAGACTATCTTTTCTTTCTCTCCTCGTTTAATCAATATTCCATCAAAACCTAGATCAATTATTTTCTCCTTACCTATTTCCTCTGAACTTCTTAGAACAAATTTCATAAGTTTATATTTGATATGCCTTATTTATTAAGGCTATTCGGCCGTCTGGTTGGAATTAGTTTTTTTAAAAATGAATTATCTGGCTCTAACAGTTTTTTCCTAAAAAAGGCTATAAATATGTATTAAACAAATGACTCTGTAATACGATACTTTGGTATTACGCGTTGCTCAAAGTTGAATGATATACCTCTTCGGCTTTTCTGAAAAGGTCAGGGTACATCTCTTTCAGGCCCCTCTCAAGGGCCTCTTTAGCCACTCTGCTCATTTTAAATCCAGGAACTGTATTATAAAGATATTGTAAAAGAATAAAGGATGGATAGCTCCATATTCCTACCTTTGGATCCTTGTTTATGAACTTCCTCATCAGCGTTTCGACATTGTCCTTTAAGACTGTGGACCTACTTTCATCTTCCGCTTGCTTTTCTCTGACCTTCTCTTCAACGAGCCCTTCTCTAAGCTCTGCTTCCTTCTCTTTTTGTTGTATATTCTCTCTTCTCTCTTCACCCTTCTCTCTTTCCTCTGTTCCTCCTAAAAGGAAGTCTAGCTCGCTCATTCTATTATCGCCTTCTCTAGACTCTCGAAGTAGTTCTGGAGTCTAGGTCTCTTACTTCTTACCTCTTCATACCTGAGCGCTGGAACGCCCAGTCTGGACGCTTCAATGAACAGTCTAGACTGTGGAATGCCGACCTGCATGAACTTGACTGAGGATAGTCCATCCAATGAGATAGGCTTGGTCGAAAAGTTCGTAAACGAGAACGCTCCTTTCTTGAGGCTACTGAGCCTAGAGTCTAGGTTCTTCACAGCCTCGAGAGAGAGAGGTTGGGGTGTAACGGGAGAGATTATACGGTCTGCAACTATCATAGCTGACACAGCTAGCTTTCCTAAATTAGGGGGAGTGTCTATGACCGTCGCGTCGTAGCTCTCAGCTATTTTCCTTATGTCCTTAGTTATCTCATTTATGTCTCCTCCAAGTTCCAGCTTTAAGAGACCTACGCTCGCTGGGTATACCTCGACGTTGAATATGTTCACGCTCTTAGTACCTAACTTAACCTCGCTCTGGTCCCTTTTTATCCCGAAGGAGACTGTAGACCCTCCCTCAGGATCGAGGTCTATGAGCGCGGTTTTCCTCCTCTTCGAAAGGTAATAAGATAGGTTAACTGAAGTTGTAGTCTTTCCAACTCCTCCTTTTTGATTAATTACTGTTACTATCACACTCTAGACTCTTGAAAACCCAGGTTTAATAAGGAGTTCCCTTGATATTACCTGACCCTATAGAAGTCCGGGTTTTCAGCTCTGAAGAGAAAAGTATGGAAAGGTGTTCTAGAGAAAGTCTGCTATATGCAGGACCTTTTTCCCGCTTTTCTTTAACGTCAGTGAACACGAAGGATTTGTGCTTATCACTATCTCTGCTCCAGAGCCTTTCACCTTTCTGTTCTTCTCTTCTATGACCAGATCCGACATTTTCTCATTGAAAAGGAAGAACGCCCCTCCAGCACCACATTCGAATGATGGGTCGTCCATTTGGACCATGTTCTCTTTGTCGCTGATCACGTCTGCTAACGACTTGGTAATCCCTAGCAAGTTAGCATGGCAAGGGTAATGGATCGTGAACTTGTTCCCTATCCTTACATGGTAGTTCATGGATTTCATGAATTCGTGGAAGTCCATTACGTTCATGCCTTTTTCCCTCATATGTGCGGTGCAGTTTGACGAGAGCGAAACTAAGGTTACCTTGCCTGAGGACTTAATGTGACTCGGTACAAGTTTGTTAAGTGCTTCGTCTCCCCCCTTAACATCTCCCTCGGAGTAGTGCGCAAGTCCACAGCATCCGTTTAGGATTTTAACGCGGAACCCTTTCTCCTGGAGGAATCTTAAAGCCTTTTCGACCGTACCCCTGAAGAACGTAGAGGTTATGCAACCCGGTATGAGATAGACATCTGGGTCTTTTTCCTCGTGTTCAAGGGGTTCCTCCGGGCTTGCTATGAAATCCCTTAATCTATACGAAAGTCTTCCGTTTCCCTTCATGACGGCAGAAGTTCCCAAGTACAGCAATCTTGGTCGTTCTAGAGTCTTCAGCATCAACTTCTTGAACGCGTCAGGTCTTCTGGCAGTGGTTATTATCTTATCGTATTTTACCCCGCTCGGGCACGCTATCTCGCACCTCCTGCAGTACATGCAGGTCTCTATTCCTTCAGCGTCGAGCCCTAGCTTAACGGATAAGATCCTTCCCCTAGGGGAGTGAACCTCGGATCTGGTAACCACGTAAGTGGGACAGCTCTCGAGACAGAAGCCACAGTGGACGCATTTGTTGACTTCTCTTTCGCTTTCGATGGTATCACTTCTCTGTGTTCCTCTCATCTTTCTTCACCAAGGTCTCCATGAGGGTAGTTTACTCCCATTCCCACATCACCTTGAGCACGTCATCCTGTCTAGGAAGGCTCTTTGGCCTGAATATTTTCCAAGGATTAAATAAGTTGTTTGGATCAAAGGTCTGTTTTATTCTCTTCATAACTGCGATCTCTTCCTCGCTATAGTACATCTCCTCTATACTTATCTTCTCTATTCCTATTCCATGCTCACCTGAAGGAACACCTCCCATCGTGATAGCAATTTTTGAAATTTTCTCTCCAACCCTCAGCGCATTTAAGAGGGACTCTTTGTTGTTAGGGTCGTAAGGTATTAGCGGATGTAAGTTGCCGTCTCCCGCATGGAAGACGTTAGCAATGAATACGTTCTCTTCTCTAGAAATCTTCTCTATGGACTCTAGAGCGTTAGGTAACTTACTGCGAGGCACTGTACAGTCTAGAGTGACATACGCAGGCGATATTGCCCCCATGGAAGGGAAGGCACCTTTCCTAGCCTTCCAAAACTCATCTTCATTTCCTTTCGCATCTATTATCCTTCCGCTATTATCCTCGATTGCACCCTTGACTACTTCTTTCTCTTCCTTGACTTGCGGGATAGAACCGTCGAGCTCCACCAGGAGCATTGCACTTACGTTAGGTAAATCCGCCTTATACCTACTGCTCTCTATAGCCCGTATTATGTTCCTATCCATGAGCTCGAGGGCTGACGGAACTACTCCTTTTCTAAAGATTTCCACCACGGCCTTTCCCGCATCAGTTACGCTGTCAAACGTAGCGAAGACAGAGACTCTAGACTCTGGTTTGGGGAAGAGCTTGAGCCTAGCCTTGATCACCGCACCTAACGTTCCCTCTGCACCTATAAATATGGACATTGGGTTCAGCTGTCCGTTATGAAACAGGAGGTCTTCTACGTCTCCGTCAGGGAGAATTACCTTAACTCCAAGGACGCTGTTGAAAGTAGGTCCGTACTTGACAACATGTATTCCTCCTGAGTCGTGAGAGATGTTCCCCCCGATGGAAGAAACGGAGTAACTTGCAGGGTCAGGTGCATAAAATAGGTGAGGAGGGGCGTTCTTGGTGACCATAATATTAGCTATCCCAGGGCCTACGATAACTTCGTTACCCTTGTACTCTTCAATCCTATTAAGTCTGGAGAGCCCCACAACGATCTCTCCATCAACTGGAATGGAGCCCCCGCTCAGGCTTGTTCCAGATCCGCGAAATATTACTTTCTCTCCGCGTTTTACGATCGATCTAACAACCTTCACTGCCTCCTCTTCGTTTCCGGGCAGGACTACCATGGATGGGTCTCCCTTGTAGGCAGTGAATCCGTCTACGCTGAAGAGAGAAGACTCTTCACCCGTTATTACCCATTTCTCTCCTACTATCTCCTTCAGCTCTTCCTTTAACGACATGTACTTTTTAAAGTCTATCAAACTATTTAAAAATGCCTTGGTAGAGATAATAGAGCCCCGAGATCATGATGAAGTGAAGGATGCAGTTCTCGAGATGTCTAGAGACAAGAAGAAAGTGAAGGTAGTTGGCATTCAAAGTAACCCAATTAATGCTAAGGCAGATGTTATACTGTCTCTCAGAAAGATCACGGGAGTCTTGGAACTCTCTGAGGATGATAACTACGTCAAGGTAAGAGCTGGAACTCCATTTCATGAGTTACAGGAATTCTTGGGGAAAAGGGGTTACATGATACCTCATTCTTACTGGGGATCAGTAGGGGGTCTGTTTTCGCTTAACTTACCTTCAATTTTCTCCTTTTGGTTTGGGCTTCCAAAGGACATCCTCCTTGGCGCAACTGTATGTACTGGTCTGGGGGAAATCGTCAGATCAGGAGGAGTTACTACGAAATTCTCCAGCGGTTACAAGATATGGAAAGCACTTTCTGGGGCTATGGGTAAGCTTGGAATTTTTCTAGACCTTACTATCAAAATCATCAAGACCCCAGAGGAGATGAGGTTTGTAAAGGTAAACCCTGATGACGCATATCCCCTCATGATGTCTAATAAGAGACCTTGGGGAGTTGCATGTGGAAACTTGACTGGGGAGATAGAATGTAACGCATTATTTGCAGGTTTCAGTAGAGTGGTTGAGGAACTTTCCTCAGGTTATGAGCTTGGGCGTTTACAGGATATGAGGTCACCTTTCATTAGGAACACTAGATTAGGTGAAGAAATCAGCATTCTACATCAAGAGAGAGCTCTGGTCTTCCCAGGTATTGGAATGGGAATAATTGGAAAGGAAATGGAGGCTGAGATGACTAAGTCCTTTTTTATGTTGAAACGTGCCTTAGATCCAAGTTTCATCTTAGTTTAAATGAAATGTTGATATAATTGTTTTTCATCGTTAGACACATCTTACAAAAACTATGAAAGCCTCGCCAGGCAGAGATGAAGATTTAAATGGTTTCTTGTAGAAATATTTTTTCAGTGACGCTAATGACGCTCCCAGCTCTATTGATGGCTCAATGGGACTGTGGGAGGAGCAAC
>DAHF01000048.1:0-1776 GCA_002495845.1 Sulfolobus sp. UBA167 | reverse complement strand
AAAAAGAACCTTTTATGAGGAAAAACACAGATGATCTAAAAAGAAGACAAACAAAAATCTTTTCCAGTTGCAAAAGTTATTTTATCTCTTTTTCCTTCAAAATCTCTTCTATTAAGGTAGTTGGCTTTCCGTTGTCTTCTATCGCTTCTTGAGACGGCAAGTTGTCAATATAAGACGGAGATCTTTCAGTTATTCTTTCTTCGTAAGTGCTTACTAATTCATTTCTATAGAAAACTCCTATAGGGATCTTATCCCCCCACTCTAAAGACTTCTCTAATGCTGTCGCCATTTTTTCATCAACATCTTCTTTTCTTTCCACTACCGGGTTCCATCCTCTCACTTCCTCCAGCCTGTATATTCTCTTATCATAGTATTCTTTTGTGAATAGATCATTATACGTGGGACATGGCTGTAAAACGTCTATGAGAGCAAGACCCTTATGGGTTATAGCCTCCTTAATTAGCTCTTTTAGATGTTTCACGTCGTAAGCATATCCTCTAGCGACGAAAGTGTAACCGCTTGCAAGAGCTACAGCCAGTGGATTAATTGACTCGTTTATGTTAGGTTTTGGGAGCGATTTAGTTTTCAATCCTAGCTTGAGGGTAGGCGAGGCTTGGCCTTTGGTAAGACCGTAAACTCCGTTGTCGTGAATGATTAAAGTCATATCTATATTTCTTCTTCCGCTATTTACGAAATGTCCAGCACCTATTCCTAGCTGGTCTCCGTCCCCTGCGTTCACGATTACCTTCAGTTGTGGATTAGATAATTTTATTCCAGTGGCAAACGCCATAGCCCTACCGTGAAGGGTATGAACCCCAGATACTGGTATTCTCATAAAATGAGGCGTCTTTCCCGAGCATCCAATTCCAGATACTATTACTATCTTCTTAGGGTCTAAACCTAGTTCTGTTATGGCCTGCTGTTCAGCGCTTAGTATACCAAAGTTACCACATCCGGGGCACCAGTCAGACCATTCCACTTTATGCTCCTGCATTCAAAACCACCTTTTTCTCTCCTTTCATGGAAAGTTTCAATGCATTTATTAGTTCATCCAACATAATAGGCCTTCCGTTCCATTTCAATATAAACGAGTCTGCTGAAATTCCAGTGTTCAGCTTTACTACCTCATTTGCTTGAGCCAGATAATTATTTTCTATGTCTATTACTCTTTTACCTGAAAGTAATTTGGTTATCAAGGTCTTAGGGAACGGACTGAACATCCTTATTTGAACTAAGCCGAGTGATATACCCTCCTTTTTTAGTTCTTCTATCGCATCTACTACTGTTCCCTTTGGGGATCCCCATGTAAGAATTACTGTATCAGAGTCGATTTCACCATAGGTTTTCAGTCTATCCTCCTCAGGTATCTCAGCGTCAGCTGTCTCCAGCTTTCTCATCCTCTTCTCGTACATCTTGATTCTATTTTCTGACTCTTCTCTTATGTGGCCTTCTTCATCGTGCTCATCCCCTGAATACATCATCCACGCCTCACCTAAAGGTGCCCTCGGCGATATTCCGTCTTTAGTTATCTCGAACCTCTTATATCCTTCACTGGGGCAAAACGTGAGCTTAANNCCTCTCTCTATTTTGAGAGAGTCCAATCCTAGCTCTTCCTCTTCGAAAATGGAGTATGCATTAGCCAATCCTTTATCAACTAAATGAATGACGGGGGTTTGGTATCTTTCAGCCAAATTGCTAGCCCATACCGCATCTCTGAACGCTTCTACGTGATCTCCAGAAGCTATCACTATTCTTGGAAATTCACCGTGACCTACA
>DAHF01000016.1:1688-10325 GCA_002495845.1 Sulfolobus sp. UBA167 | reverse complement strand
CTCTCATTATTAATCCTAAATTCAATAAAAACAAAGGAACATATGAGGGACGAATTTTCACCCTCCTCCCTGTTATTCCAACAATCATGTCCATTAATACGGCGTCAACTCCGAAAACTGTATTGAAGAGAAATCCGACCGCGATAGCGTGAATGAAAATATCAAAATTGGTGTAAAGCAATCCTGAAATAAGTAGCCAAGTCCATGCAACATTAAGAGAGATTCTCGGATATCTTCTACCCTTGGATAGTGGCAATTTAGTAGCGTAAAGCGAGAAAATCCATGCAAGTATTATTAGAGGAGGATAAAAGAGTATGCCAAGAGCTAGAAAAATGTAAGCTAACGTCATTGTTGAAGAGTCTATTATCTTACCTCCCAGCACTAATCCCAGATCTCTGGATAGCACAGCGAAAATCNNAGGCTAATCCTATCCAAGGTAAATAGAATGCAGACTGGAAACTAACAATGAAAAGCGATATTATAAGAGTGAAAAAGAGCAAATAATTATACGTAGTTGGAGGAAAACCTAGTACTGAGGGATAAAAGTATATCTTAGAATAATAAAGGAGAATTCCTAATGCTACTAAAACTAAGTAATATTGAAAGGGATAAATTGAAAAGTAGTTCAATATATTAGCTAAAATTGTAGCAAAACCAAAAGAGGCTATTAAAGGTGTAGGTGCTACCTTTCTGGTCCATTCATTACTTAACGCAACCAATATCTCATTTCCTATTAAAATCAAGAAGAAACCATAGATCATAGAAAACCAATGAAATTGAGTGCGAAAACTTATAGAAATAGGTAGGCCCTGCATGGACATAAATTCCAAAACCATAGGAACTCCTGCAAAAAGTAGTAAACCTATACCAACAAGCAGAAGTGCCATTCCTGCCCTCATATTGACACACCGTGGTATCCAAGGAGGAGAATGAACAACAGCAAGAAGAAGACTAACAGAGTTCTCTTGATTCCCTTCTTTCCAAGTTCCTTAATTTCAGAAGAAACTTTGAGTTTCTCCCCCGGCTTCATGTACCTGATGGTTGGTTCTATTAAAGGTAAAACGAATAAAGGAGAAAAAATTACTGAGATTGAGTCCAAAATTAAAGAAAAGATCCAAGTTGCCCTCAACTCATTTACGCTAACGTCCCTGAATGGTAGTTTATATTCCACGAAAATTGCCTCAGATAGAGTATACGTAGACCATATCAAATATATTCCTATATCTAAGATTTTCCATCCACCGAAAATTTGCACTAAAGGCATGTAGAGCAAAGCTATCCCCAACGTTCCCATCAATTGAGGCAATACCTTGAACCTAGCATAAGATAAGATAATTGAGAGTGAGAAAGCTGTTGCAGGAATTAAAACCAAAGGAGTGAAGAAATAAAGATATGGGATGGCATTCAACGAAAGTAAGAGAGCGTCTGAGATCGCCATTTTCCTTGATAAAACCTTAGGGAGAACTTTATCTATCGTGAAGGCGTGTAAAGCCATTACGGGGATGAACAGTAAGGAAACTAAAGCGGGACGAGATATGACAGCTAAGGTGTAAGTTAACATTATCATGAAATACGCTGCGTCGTTTCTCCTTCTTTTTTCCATGAACGAGATTACTGAGAAGTAACTTTTAACACATTACCCTAAAACCTTAGACGAAAATCGCGATAATCACTTTGATCTTAAGCGAACGTAAAAAGAAATTATTTTGATTCTATTAAAATTACTACTTTTTTCTCAAAAAAAGGTGAGCGTGTTGTATGTATACGCACACGTGTATGTACATATCTTTTCTTTAGTATTTTTCAAAAAAATTATTTAAGAAATTCCTCAATACTGCGGGTCACTTTATTATAGTTTTCAATTTCATGAACTACGCTTTCATTATCCAGCGTCAACGTTCCCAACCCTCTGGACTTCCCTGCGCCCACTTGAATACCTTCAGCATTTATGAATTTCAGAGTGTTCTTCCATACTTTCAATTCGTTCTCATCAGGCAATCTGAGAATTACTTTGAGTTGAATTCTCCCGGGTCTCACTACCTCTTCATAATATAGGTGACCTCCTTCGTCCTCGTACGCTTTCATGAACACTCTATCTATGGTCACGTGAGTCACGAATGTCCCATTTTCTTTAAGTGTGGAATCGCTGAAGGACAATTTCGAGGCGAAGAATTTAGAGCCGTAAAGTCCGTCTATTGGACACCTACGTGAAGCTATGTATTCTCTTATTATTTTCGTCGCATCTTCCACGCTGTAGTCATTTATGGGCGAGAATATTGAAGATAAATCGGGATACTTTTCACTCTTTATGTCCTTTCCATTTATTTTACCCCTATTTTTTATTTGATTTATTATTTCATTTACATCTTCATCATTATATCCTTCATGAACGTCGTTCTTGTGATAACTAGCACTGCCTATATTCATTGACTTAGCAACGTATTCGCTTATCCTCTTGAACGAGCCCTTCCACGAAGTGAAGGGTATATCGTATGTCTCGTCGTATTTCAAGAAATATAGGATGTTCTTGTCAGTCTCTCCGCCCACTCTCAATCCGCTTGTTTTAAATATCAAATTAAACATGTATAACGATTTCATTTCATTGCACCCCTAACAGGAAGGACCTCAAGTCGTTTATTTTAATCATGAAATTCAGTCCCGCTGGCTTCAATTGATCCAAGTCGTAGATCTTCTTCACTTTCACTATTGATCCAGGGGACATGACCTTCAAGAGAGGTTTTCTGCCCATGAGGTCTTTGTAAGTGAACCATGAGTTATACATTTCTTCCTTGCCTAAAGCTTCATCATACTCGAAGAACGTTTTATCTAAAAATCTGTCGAGGCATGGACTTAGGCAGTAAGCCCAATCTCCATCCTTAGGATAGGACATTTTGTAATCTTTAACCTTCTTTACCTCCACTTTTCCGGCTCCTTTATATCTTGATTTCCCTATGTAAGCCTCATTGACGCCTAGATCCTCGCTTGCAATTGCCCATAAATCTCCCATTTCTTTGTATTCGTACACGTACAACATTCCTGCCTCCGCTGACCCGTGCGTCCTGTTTATTGCTACATGCATATTAATTATTGAATTGAATTTAATTGATTTGTATTTATAAGGAGTGGAATTCGAGTCCGTCAACTTGACGACCGTGCCCGGTTTAGGTTTCGGATACTGATCTTTAGAAATTTTCTCTTTTATTTCGTCAAGCATTCTCTGTAGATCTTCCTTCAAGCTCTTGATTTGAAGTGAATTGGGCTCCTCAGCGAAGTCGTCACTTTTCCTTGATATTGCAGGCAAAAATGGATGTGCTGGAGCTGAACTCACAGGGAAAGCAGGGCTAACGTAGAAGGAGTCCATCTTCTTGTACAAGTCTTCCATGCTGGTCTTCCTTAAATATGCCTCCAACAGCGAACCTCTCACCGTGGTTGAAGGAACGTAATCCTTCGTGCTGAAGTAATAAGACTTTATTGCTCTAGTGTAGAAAGAGACGGGCTCCTTGGGAATTATTCTGAGAATCACTGCCATAACCAATCACCTAAGTATTTCTTTACCTCCAGGGAGGGACATTTCTTCATTTCGTCTGCCTTCATTTCGTCCACCTTCAGGTCGATCATTCCTCCCCTACCTAACCTCCAAAATCTCAAGAAATATAATGAAAAAAGGGTTAATTCAATCATTCTGCAGTCGTCGCTGAAGAGTTCCACCTCGAAGGTGAACTCCCGTTCAGGGGGTATTACCTCCTGTTTGAACAACGCACCTTCCTTTGAAGTGTTAGTCTCGTCCTTTATGGAAACTCTAGTGAGCACCTTTACGTCATCAACCTTGATTGACGAGACCCTTAAAACGCCTTCATGGTTGGGATATCCATACAGCTTGCATACGTCGCACGCTCCGTTCTTGTGGGCATCGATGATTTTCTCAGGGTTTACCTGACCGCACGACGTGAACCCTTGGAGTAGTCCGTTCCCTATTGCCCAGGATATAGCTGTCCTCATCGCTCCTTTAATCGCTGAGCCGGGTATTCCCATGTCGTTGAATCCTATATCTACGTGAGCTATCCTAGAGCTGTTACCTACAGTTAACGAATTCAGATTTTTCAGGCTTACTTTGAATTTCATTTTCTCACCTTAAAGTATCCTAAATCTATACTTTTCAAGGTAAAATAAATATCCAATAAACTTATTTCCTTTACCTCCTTTCCTTTGTAACTCTTGAGGACTTTCTCTATAAGCTGAGAATATTTTTTATGCCTTACGCTTTCCCTAATTAAATAGATGAGCGTATCATTGATGTTCTTGTGCGCGAAATGGAACTCAACAACGCTCTCCATTTCCTTCACGAAATTTTTGAAATCGTCATCTTCCTTTTCGTCCTTTGAGAGGTTTGGCTTCGCCATTTTCACGATCTCCTCTACGTCACTAATTCTGTTCTTGAACGTGAGCACCGTTGAGTCTCCTACCTTTTGGAAGCTCCCTATCACAGAGGGAGAAACGAATGACGATGAGACCAGCACTCCCATTGAATTCCTGTCAACTTCTTCCTCTTCTTCTTTGACTTTCTCGCTCTTCTCTATCTTAGCCTTGTCCATTATCCTCTCTGCAGTTGCAATCGCGAATTGTATTGGATGATCAGGCTTCACAGTGACCAACCCCACCTTGAAGGTTACACCCGTTTTCTCGTGAACCCTCTTCACCATGTCTATCATGAAATTGATTGAAATTAATGAGGGGGAGATGATCAGACCTTCGTCTCCTCCCAAGAATTGAATTCCTGCTATCAACCTCTTCGTCATTTCTTGGTTTATTTCGTAATACTTTTCCACAGTTTCCCTGAGACTTCTCTTTATCCAATAATCGGTGTAAAAGCTCTTGTCTACGTACTCGCTCCACGTCAAAGTGTTGGCGAAGTACGTGGAAGCGTCGTTGGCGTCGAACTTTATCACGCTAACGTATCTGGAGTCCCCATCGGATCTAGCTCCCGAAACGAACTCCATGGGATTCGTGTTGTTGTAACCTAAGCTGACTTCGCTCGCTCCTATCTTGTATATAGGGGCAACTCTGGCTGAAAATCCTCTTTTGTTGGAAAGCTCCCTCACCTCTTTACACCTTGAGCATAAGTATTGGTCCATCACCTTCTCCACCGCGGGCCTCTCCTTGCAGTTATCGCAGATCCTATGTAACCCGAGCGAGAGCGTAGCTGAACCCTTAAACTTTAGGCTCTCGAATTGCGATTCCCTTATCAAGTCCGCAGTATCGTAAGGTGCAAGTTCCTCATCAACTAAGAAGGGCTTGTAAGTGATCGGAAGGCTCACGTCGAGGTTCCTCAATAGCTCATCGTTCTGTAACTCGTTGATGAAGTCCTCAGGCTTCACGTCGGATCTTCCCACCAGGAATGAATGCCCTCCGCTGACTGCGAGCAATGCCTCTAAGGGAAGTCTGGTCTTGTATGAAAGCAAATTATCGAAGTGGACGAAAGGCAGTGTTGACACGATGAAGTCCACCATGAAGCTTGCAGTGGATACATCCTTTAGATCGCTGAAGTATTCTATGAAGGATTGAACCCCTGGGAAATTTATGTAATACAAGTATCCCTTGACGCGGTTGTCGTTCCCCTTGTAACCTTCAAGGTTACTGAGGTTACTTTTCGCTCCCTTCCCCTTCAAGTTTTTGACGTTTTCATAAGCCAACGCAGAACATTTCTCATACCTCCTCATGTATTCTTCTTTTCCTAATTTTTTCACGAGTTCATTTTCAATACTAATGGAATCTGCTGTGCTCTTCTGATGAAGCATGTCCAAGAAAGGCTTACACTCCGAGTTCCTTGAAAACGCATCTTCGATCATCTGGTTAGGGAACCTCTCATTTTCTGCAGCTATATGATCTGGTTTGAAATCTGTGGAATGATGTTTCTCAACCCTGTCTTTAACTGTTAATAAATAATCGAGAACGTTCCCTTTGTGTTCCTCTTCCTTCACTCTTTGAATGACCTCATTAAAGAACTGTCTTCCCCCGTCGATGTGAGCTTCGGGTTTGATTATTTTCCCCGCGTCGTGAAGTATTGCTGCCAATCTATAGTAAGGTATGTCCTTAGATTCGCCAAATATCAACCATCCTATCAGCGAAGTGAGATTCATGTGGGAAGCTAAGGAAGAGAAGTTCTTCCCTGGGCGCGTGTCTGCGGGAGTCGAGAGCATAGCCTCGTAAATATTTTCAATCATTGAATATGAAGTGTATTTTAATATTTTCATGAAGAGATCAGGCTTCACGTCCAATACATTAGAAGGGGATACTTTCTCTCCGTATCTATTAATGACGTAAGCTGTAAGGTAATCGAAGTTGTTAGCAATTATTGAACTTTTAGAAGTGTATGGTATGGGCGACAAAACCATGGGTGCCTTGTAAACTAGGGAAATCGTGTCAGCCAAGGCGCTGGCTAGGTCCTCCGGGGTTTCTATTTTCTCTGATAACAGTAAAATTGAATTTGCAGTGAAATCAACCAGGCTTTGAAAAGCCTTCCGATTCCTTTCCTCGTCTACGAATTCTACTCTATTCTTCAATGGTCTGTAAACTCCTCTAATAATTTCCCATCACCCTTTCCTCGATGTAAGAACCTTTATCGTAAATTATTCGGAACTTATCTCCAATTTTCTCTTCTTTAACCTCAGCTTTAGTTATGCATTCAGACCCGTTTATTTCAATACTCAAATCTTTTTTGAAACATAAAATCATTTCCAATCCTCCTCTACGTCGTGCACGTGATTTTTATGTGAGTTTAAAAAAGAGTTGAGATAAGAATCTGCATTATCTATTGAAATGTTGAATTTAACTCTGCCAAAATCTTTGTCCTCGTACTTGAACCTTCCCATCAGCAAAGTCTTCCATTTCCCTTGTCCTCTGTATCCAGCGCCGTAGAGCAACATTCCTATCTCGTCAGGCTTAGGATTATTAAGCACGATGTTTCCCTTGAAGACGGAACCCTTCTCTACTACCTGATAAGTCATCCCTCTTTTTTTAACGAAACTCACCTTACCTTCATGAAATTCCATGTCGCTGAAGTTCACCCTGCTTGCCAACCCCGCGTTTCCAAAGAGATCGCAGACGTAGCAAACTTCCCTACCTCTATCCGGATCGAATCTATCGCTGTATTTCCTCTTAGGATGAAATATGCTTATGTATTTATTACTTTTAGTCTTGGAAGGTTTATTACTCAGACAATTGTAACACGCGCAATCCATCAATAATTCTAACCTGCTTCTTATAATTCCTTTCACTGTGTTCCCTGGGATCACTAGACCTTTTTCAGTGTTCATGAACTTCACGTAATCCTTTTCAAAGTAATCGTCAAGATTTGGATTCTTCCCTGAGATGAATTCCTTTATTATATTTGATACATCTCCTTGTGATATAACAGAAGGCAAAGGTTTAGGATCTTCTGAGATGTGGAGATGCTGTGATACAACGGTCAAAGTTGCCGGAACCTTGACTATTGGGGTTAGATTTCTCTCAGTGTAAATTACTTTGTGGGAAGAGTATCCTTGCATGGTTAAACACCTCCTCTAAAGGTTTCGTCTTCTCGAAGAATTCTTTCCCTTTAACATCCTTAGGTAACTCGATCGAGACCTCCTTATCAATCTCATCCAATGCCTCAAGTTTGCCCTCTTTATCGTTAGGTTTGACTTCGTAATCGGTCACCTCCAAGCTCAACTTGGAGAAGGTCACGAAACCGAAACCTCTGCTCTTGTTCCCTCCTACCTGAACTAAACCGTCGTTAATGTACCTCATAATTTTTATGATGTAACCTATTGCGTAGTTTGGAAGGTTGTTTCCTATCAGCTTGAAAGGAAAGATCGACCCCGGTTCAACGTACTCGGTCGTGACTAAAGCGCTCTTAGTCACAGCCCCTGTGTCTCTGCTTATGGCTATCATGGGTCTGTATCCTATAGTATATTTTGTTGCAACAGAATCGAATATTGATATTGCTGAGTAAAGGGAAGGGGCTCCGAAAATCTTACAGTTGATGCACGTATCATCCCACACCCGTTCTACCGCTTTTTCCACGTCATCAGACATCAGCTTTTGAACCTCACCTAAAATCCTGTCCATGCAAGTTTGCTTAGTTAAACCGGTGCAAGTGAAAATCCCCTTTTCTTTAGCTATTTTCTCTCCAGTGGATCTGAAAATTCCTTTCCAACTGCTACCGGGTATCAAAGGTTTCTCATCATATGTCCTCAAGATCTGCATCGAGGCTGCGGACTCGGGATTGGTCTCTCCTCTGCCCTTTCCTATCCTCAAAGGAGATAAAGTCTCCACCTCACCGTAAATCTCTACCTTCCTCTTTAGAATGTCCTTCCTTATTAAGACCGTCATAGCTCTCCCTCCTTGGCAACCTTTATTTCTCCGTTATCTAACTTCTTTAAAATGTATTTCGCTTCGCTTAGCTTGACGAGACCGTAACCCGTGCTTTTCCTGGAACCTAACATTATCCCATCCTTCAATTGAGAGATGAGGAATTTCATCACCTCAACTCCTTTCTCCTTCCATCCCCCTTTCTCTCCATTAATAATATCTAGATTAATTATTTTCATTTTAAAATCAAAAACTGAATTTGCTTCTACGTAATCTAAGGTATATAAC
>DAHF01000016.1:983-1582 GCA_002495845.1 Sulfolobus sp. UBA167 | reverse complement strand
AAGTTACGCAATCGTTGAACTCATCATCCTCCACTTTGTTGTAAGGGTAGATGACCTTCCATCCTTTGCTTTTCGCGTAGGCTTCCGCAAGGGACCTCAAGTTTCCTTTCAAGGTGGAACCTGGAATGAAGGGAACGTCACCCATAGTAATTATTGGGGAATCTGTGGCGGAATCGAATTTGTTCCCCTTACCTCCTCCTATCCTTAAAGGAGACTCGTTAACTAAGCTTCCGGAGATGTCTATTATTGATGAGATGTTGTCGAAATCAGCTCCTACCGTATCCATGATGACCTCCCTGGTATTTTGGCTTAAAATAATCAGAATTTGCATTACTTTTAATGTAGAGATCTAATAGTTTATCGAAACTGTCAATGTTGAAAGGAACTTCGATATTTTCTATAGCCTCCATTACCCACTTCAATAATCCTATGAACTTCCTGATTTCTGCTATATCCTTGTCCTTGAGGTAACTCAACATCAACCTAGCTGTTTCAGTATATCTACCCCTTTCCGCTTGTCTCATTATGAATATGAATAATTCGTTCTTATCTGTAGTAGATTGAGAATATTCCAAGAAATTGTTGACTTGAGATGACGA
>DAHF01000016.1:0-972 GCA_002495845.1 Sulfolobus sp. UBA167 | reverse complement strand
GCTACCTTAGCTACGTTATCATATAGAGCACTTTGAGATTTACCTTGAGCACTTTGAGACATTTTTTCACCTAAGTTTTCTATAGGAAATCATTGTGGAATTAAGATATAAAAGGATTGCTAAAAACAAGTCATTAAGGTATGTAACGTATATCTTATTCCACTATTTAAAGATACTGGTGAAGATTTACGTCATAATCCTTGGAAAACTTCTATAGAGTTATGTGTTCAACTAAAATTTTGTTATATGTAACGACTCTTGATGAAACAGTTCTGCAGGTATTATTTGTAGTGATCAGTTAAAGTCATGAAAAGCTATTCTTTTTATACTTGTTTATAGATGAAATAGAAATAATATTTTTAAGATTACAAAGTTCCTTTTTCCCTAGAGAATGTCTTGTCCTTCAATGTTTAGGAAGCGTAACTCTTTCATGACCTTTTTTGATTCCTCATTGAGACAACTTCATGCGAAGCTGATGAATACCTCGGGAACTAATGGTACATGGCTACTGAGTGAATCTCCCTTGATTTTTATTTGTAATTTTCATGAGAAATTTACTTTCTTCCTTGTTACTACATGCTTTTTGATGTCAATCTATATTTTTTAGATATTCCGACGATGAGGCTCTCTTTCTAACGTGAGAAAAGGTCCTTGATGATTGTAAGTGTTTATATTAGTCCTTTAGGTATAAACGAATGTAGAATGCGTCTAAATTTTCCAATAGAATAGATTTTTTTTAAAACTTTTGAAAAATGATAGATGTGTTTTTATATAAAATAAAAGCTTTACATTCATTTAATTAAATGAACACAAGAAAAATTATTCAATAATCGAATCTTTTTATATATTAGAGATAGGGAGCTCTGCTTATCTTTAAAAATGATCCTTAACTTAAATCAGCCTTATTTTATAAACCTTCTACATAACGAATCATCTAGAGGCCATGTCATTTTATGAAGCATAGGTGAAAGA
>DAHF01000054.1 GCA_002495845.1 Sulfolobus sp. UBA167 | reverse complement strand
GTTCCTCACCTTAAACCTTTCTTTAATCACTTGTCAAAGCTATAAATTCTATTATTTTTCATGAATCTGATACTACCAGACTAAATTATTTTTGTGAAACGATTTTGGGTCTACCGGTAAGGGCGGGGTAGTTTACTTAACCAGATACGGTATAACTAATATTGCAAAGAGCAGATCGAACAGCACTATCAATGAGACTATCGTATAGACCTTGTTCCTTTCAAATGCGTACTTTACTATTCCTGTAATTATCCATACAACTGGGATAGCTACCAATATCATCAGACCTACAGAGATGAAAGATATAGGATCGCCCTTGGCTAAACCGTAAACTATAGATGAGGAGATCAATGAAGTATTGAAATTAGAGTGAGGAGACGATATCTCAGACAATGACCTGCCGTCCCCTTTCCCTTCTATGAAGAGAAGAACGCTACCTATCGCAAGAAAGGCGAAGACTAGGTAAACCCCCGCTTTAGCTATGTAACCAACTATTTCCTCCAGTTCTCCCATCCATATCACCTTAGAACAGTCCTAAACCCCTTAATAACATCTGAATTCCAAGGATCACGAGGATAGCTGTAAATATCAACCTAATTCTGCTGTTTCTAACTTTCGGTATTAGTCTTGCGCCCAATATAGCCCCTATGAGAACGCCTATGGCTGTAGCAGCAGCGATGAAAGGCTGAATGTAACCGAATACCCAATATATCGAGCTGCCTGTTGCTGCTGTAACTCCTATCATGAAATTGCTGGTTGTAGTACTAACCTTCATAGGTAGGTTCATAGCCCAGTCCATCCCAAGGACCTTAAGTGCACCGGATCCTATCCCGAGCAAACCAGAGATATACCCAGCCATGAACATGATCAATTCGCCTAACCACCACCTCACTCCGTAGTAATCCACTTGCTTATCTAACGCCATATCGTAATAGCTCCCATGGAGAGAGAAAATCTTGGTTGACCAATCTGGTTTCATAGGTTTGGGTAGCTCGAACTTGCTCCTCTTCAATTGGACGTAAACCTGAGAGAGAAGTACTAACCCAAACACTACATATATAACGTTCTCCAAATGATGAGAGTAAATAAAAGCTACAGTTAGGCTACCTACTATTGAACCTAACGTGGTTGCTATTTCCAGTGACATGCCAATTCTGATGTTAACTATCTTGTTCTTTACGTTAGCACTAGTAGCCCCTGCTGACGTGGCTATTGTAGATATTAATGATGCGCCTGATGCGTACTGAATCGGAATACCTAAGAAGAGCGAGTAAATGGGAACTAGGAACGTAGCACCTCCCAAACCAGTTAGAGATCCTAGAACGCCTGATAAAGCACTTGCTGTTGCAAGGACAATAAACAGCTCCAGTGGTGTCATAAGAGGGAATTGAGTTTCACAGCATTTTAAAATTGCCATTCATTCAACGTCTAACTTAACTTTCATACTGTACTGGATCCACGAGTCCGTTTATTCTGAAAGCTTCCTTACGCATAAAGCAAGGACCGCACTTTCCGCAATGTTTATCCCCTCCTTCATAACAGCTCCACGTAAGATGTAGGGGAGCCCCTATCTCAATTCCTAATTTGACTATTTCCCTCTTCATTAGGTTTCCAACTGGCATGAGGACTTTCACAGCCTTGTTTGGACCCGTAGCGTAAGGGGACATCTTGTCAAACATTCTATTAAATTCCATTTCGTTATCCGGATACGCGCCTGATTCCTCCAAGTTTATCCCTGTGGCAATGAAAGAGAAGCCCTTCGTCTCAGCTATTGCAAGGGCAACCGACAGGAATATCAAGTTCCTTGCAGGGACCCACTCATGGGCGAACTCTGCTCCTTCTATTCCAGATCTATCCTTGACTATTTCTCCACCTCCTTTAAGAAGAGTTGTACCTCCGACTAGCTTAAAGAGGTCCGTGTTGACTTCCATCAAGCCAACGTTGAGGAACTTGGCTATGTTAACTACAGCTTCCCTTTCTTTCTCCTCTGCCTTATGATGGTAATTGAAATGTAGCAGAGTTACTTCATATCCTTCCTTCAACAGCTTTGTAGCTGCAACAGTGGAATCTAAACCACCGCTAGCTATGACGAGGGCTCTCTTATTCTCTCGAATATGAAGCTTAACCTTCTTGATTTCCTTTCTTTTAGTAACTTCTACGACAGAGTAAGGTTCTAGCTTCCTGACGTTCATGGGGTAAAAGGGATCTTCGTCTAGAAACTCATCTAAAGAAGAAAAGAATATTGCGTCCAATGGCTGGTCATATGCCATGTAAACTGGTTTGAAGTTCTGCGCTATGAAGAGTCTATCTGGACGCTTCTTATCTGCTATTATGAAGGCGAAGCTTCCTCTCACTTCCTCCAATAGGTCTGACAGCTTCTCCGGAGTACCATCCCATAGCTTATCCAAAAACGGAGGTATCACGGAAGTGTCTATGCTGGAGTTTCTTCTTAGAGAATATTTCGCTTCCAGCTCTTTGTCGTTTGCTATGACTCCGTTGTGAGTGACTATGAACCTTTCACCTTCGAAAGGCTGGATGTCCTTCTCTTCTTTCAAGTTCACATATTCAGTGGTCGGCTCTGCCCTATTGTTCGCAACTACCACAGAAGTCTTCTCGTCAAAGACTCCGAAGAGCTTCTCCTCTTGGTCTGAAGGTTTGCCTAAAGACTTAGATGACAAGACCGATCCGTCCTCTCTGATCGCGACAAGTCCGAAGCTGTCCCTTCCCCTATCCTCAGCCCGCTTCATTATCCTCGAGAACTTCTCTTCAACCTGCTTATATTTAGAAGGATCAAGTAAAATCACTCCTGATACGCTACACATAGAAACCCCCGTTAAGGCTTGCCTTTATATACCAGCACTAACTTGATCTTGTCTTCTCCATCCTCCTCCCCGTCTATTATGGCGAAATTATGTTCCATAGCTATTTCCGGGCATGCTTGTATATCTTTAGATCTCACGACCACTTCCAGTTTATCGTCCTCTTTGAGTACGTTGCTCATTGACGAGAGAAATGACCTAAGCGACCTTGAATCGAGCACGTCTTTCGATGACATGCTTTTATGCGACGATGCTAAATTAAAAAAACTGTGGAACACTTAGACGATTTCTTGTCAGACGTCAGCAAGGCCTTAGCTTCGTTTTCAGCCAAGATAGTCCACGTCCATACTGAAACCTCAATGGATCCCGATCTGGGTCCTCCCGTGACTTCTCTTGGAATATCCCAAAAATTGAAGGATGCGCTTATACAAGAAGGAATAGAGAGACTTTACAAATTTCAAGCCGAGGCAGTAGAGAGGATCATTAAGGGAGAGAACCTGATGATCGTGTCTGGGACTGGTACGGGGAAGACTGAGGCGTTCTTGATACCTGCCATTGAGAGAGCTCTCCATAAAGAGAAGATAGTCCTCGTATATCCCGCAAAGGCCTTAGCGAGGGACCAAACCAAAAGGATAAGGAAAATAGCTGATAAGTGCAACGTTAAGGTTGGCATCTTTGACGGTGATACTACAGAGAGAGAAAGGAGAGAGCTGAGCGAAAATCCCCCAGACCTTTTGGTGACTAACCCAGACATGATACATAGGGGTTTGCCACTGAGTGATAGGTTTTCTTCGTTGATAAGAGACTCTTCCATGTTCATCTTTGACGAAGTCCACATTTACGAAGGAGTCATGGGAGCACATCTGAGGTGGATATCTGAAAGGTTGGCCTTCGAGAGAAAACCCCAAATAGTAGCTTCAAGCGCTACTGTAGGGGGCACGGAGTTTCTATTTAGAGAATTGTTCGGACTGGACTCTGGGAGCTTGTTGAGGGGGACGTTAAGGAGGAAGGGGATAGCTATCCATGCCTTAATAGACAGCAACGGCTCAAGCAGATGGGTACTCTCAGCCTTCCTTGGTGCATACTTGGCAAGGAAAGGGCTTAAGAGCATCATATTTACGGACTCCCAACAGATGGCCGAATTAACTGCAAAGATAACTGAAAGATTTCACGTTAAATTCGAGGTACATAGAGCAGGAACTGACAAGGAATACAGAGTTCATGTAGAGGAGATGCTAAGGGAAGGCAAAATAGACGGAGTAGTTGCTACTCCCACGTTAGAACTGGGAATAGATATAGGTTCCATAGACTGCGTGATAATGTCAACTGATCCGCCTTCGTTCACAAAGTACGTACAGAGAGCAGGAAGGGCCGGCAGGAGGAACAAAGTCGCTTTCATTTTCACTATCCTAGGAGACAGCCCGATTGAGTCTTATTACTTGAGGAACCCAAACGAGTTTTTCCAAAGGGAGCTACTTCCCATACCTTTCGATCCCGCAAATCTAGAAGTAGCTAAGGTACACTTGCTAGGGCTACTTCTAGAAAGGAAAGTCCTTTCAGAGGAAAGTCTTCCAGATATATGGAAGAAAGTAATACAAGAGTTGGAACGTGAAGGATATTTGAAGAGAAATAACGGTTTCATCTTCCCGACTCACTTGACTAAGTCGAAATTTCTTGAAAGCTCATTGAGGAGCTCAGGAAGGATAGTTGAGGCTTTTGAAGGTAAAAGAAAGGTAGGTGAGAGGGAACTCCCCGTCGCGTTATATGAGTTCTATCCCGGGGGTTACTATCTCGCATCCAAGAGATCTTATAGAGTAAAGACTCTAGACTTGGATAAAATGAGAGCTGAATTAGAAGAATCAGAAATAACAGACTTCTATACGAAACCTATTTATACAGTTGATGTTAAAGAATTTAAAGAAACATTTGGAAAGAAAGTGTTAAACATGGATGTGAAGTACGGTGAAATGGAGATCCAAGAAATAGTAACAGGATATTCGATATACTCGATTTCAGGGTCAAACAGAAATAAGCCTAAGACAGAAGTCTTTTATGATGAACCTATTTCTTTCTCTTATAAGACTAAAGGAGTGTACATAAAACACCCTATAATGGAGTGGATGAACAGCGTGGAAGACAGCATAAAGGCTTTTCACGCAACGGAGCACGTGCTAATAGAATCAGCAAGGGTAGTAGCTGGTGCTTCACAGACCGATCTAAGCGGTGTGTCTTACCCAAGCGGAGACGTGGCAATTTACGACTCTACAATAGGAGGTAACGGAATTTCAGCGTTGCTTTACGATAGACTCGAGTCTGCGTATGAAATATCTAAAGAAATAACTGGAAATTGCACCTGCGAGGACGGATGCCCTAAGTGTGTTTATAGTCCTTACTGCGGAAACAATAATAGAATGCTTTCAAGAAAACTTTCTTATAAGTTAATAAAGGGACTACTGGAAAATGAGGGTGAGAAAGTGTCCGACAAAAGGTGGGGAGAACCGGTGGTTTGATGTACGAGGAATACGTCTTCTCAGCTCTTTCTCCGTCTAAGAAAGGGAAAATACCGTCTAAGGTGATCAGCTTTGTAGATGGAGTTGAAATACCACAAGGTTCTGTGCCCAGATTTGAGATGTTCAGGGGATCTGAGGGAGATATAATAGTAAACATGAACAAATATGTGGGTATTGAAGACCTAGGTGACAGGATAGCTGTAAAGGCCGGAACTACTTGGAAGGAGGTTTTAGAAAGGTATAACGTGGAATTATATGGAAATTTGAACTTCACTGTAGGAGGAACCTTGTTCTTTGACGACCCTATATTTGGTTTAAACGAATTTGGGTCTATGGCAAGTAAGGTGGAAATAGAGGGATTCAACGGAACGCTCTATCAGGGAAAATACAAAGGAGGGATACCCCTGAAAGTATTCATAAAGAAAGAAAGCAAGAAAATAACGTGGAGAGAGTGGAGAGGAAGCACTAGCTCATTGTTCTCCATGGTTAGAAATTGGTATGGCAACGCGATTCCAGTATTTAGAGATGTCTCTATCGTTAAGGATAAAGAAGGTGTGAAAGTGATAGTTTCGTATCCAGATACAAGGGAAATGCTAGTCAAGTCTTTCCTTAGCTCGAGCAATCCAGGAGAACCATTTTACGATAAGATAAGCTCTCCTTTTTACTACGAAGGAGAGCTACCTCTAGATAACATATTCTCCCTTGAAGCCACAATAGAGCTAGCTGATTTCGCAGTAATTAGAGTGAGGAAAGATAAGGTAGCGTACTCGATATCGAGCGAGAACAAACTGCTTGGCATCCCCAACGTTAAGTTCTCCATAGAAGAATCAATATTTAATGGTTGTATACTCTGTGGATCTTGCGTAGATGTATGCCCTCATGGTAAACAGAGAGGCAACGATATCTCTTTCACACCTCTAGGATTTTATGTACTGCAGAGCGAGGGAAAGGCAGACCAAGTCTCCAACTGTCATGTATGCGGTAAATGCATGGACGTATGCCCTGTAAAGCTAGACATAGTCACAGATTTACGAAAGTTCATAAACCCAGCATTGCCTCAACAGAGTCCCAGACCACCTCTTAACGACTTGAGGAAAAGAATAAACGTGGTATTGACTCCGATTTCAGCAGAACTTTATGATTACGCTCTTAGAACCATAGAATATCTTTCAAAGCTTGACGTGGATGTCGGATTCATTTACTTAAATGTGAATCCAAATTCACTAATAAGAGGAAACCCTGACTTAGATTTCCTCATGAATGAACTTGTCGGAATTGAGGAACTCATAACAATCACGCCTGAGGACCAATATTACCTTCAGATATTGAAGGCAAGAAAGGTACTTCAGGTAGAATTCATAGGAAATATACTGCTCGAGAAGAACCCTGACCTTGTAAACGGAAAGTCCGTCCATGTGCCTTGTTTGCTGAAGAATGAGCCTAAGATAAGCGACGACAAAAAAATACATGGATGCAGTACATTCTTCCTCAACAAGGTAAACAGAGAAGGAATGAGAACAGATATTAAAGCGGACGTAACGCTATGTCCTTTCACAAGCAAAGGTTTAGGAATCCCTTCAGTCCTTGATTTGGAACTACCTCAGATTCCAGATCTCACCGAGACTTTCAAGCAGATAAAAGATAAAGTTAAGAAAAATACAGAAGGAACTCAAATGATTTTGGACGACCTAAGTTGGTTCGAAGGAATTGACGATAATGTATTACAGAATATCCAAGAAGAGATCATCTCTAAGAGTTTTAATGATCTACCTCATAACACATTGAAGTTACTTTACATTTACGTGCCTTCTCTACCTTATGAACTGAGGGATTCCAATTTCATAGAAAAAATAAAGTCAATGCTCATTAATGCTCAGACCTAGCTAGATATATCAAGTGGCCTGCTTCGGGAAGGACTAGCTCTGACATCGCTAGCTTCACAGCGTCAGGCGAACCTGGAAGTACATAGATGAGCTTCCCCTTGATTATCCCTGCTGTCGCCTTAGAGAGATAGGAAGCGCTTTTCACTTCTTCTTGACTGAAGCTTAGGTAGCGGAACACTTGTCCGAATCCTTCCACTTCTCTATCAAATATACCCCTCAGAGTTTCTACGGTCATGTCGGACGGAGTGAAACCAGTACCACCAGTAGTTACCACAACGTCAACTGTTTCCTTGCACAAAGCATCGACAACAGCCTTAAGTATCATGAGTTTGTCGTCTGGAATTAAGGAGTAGCCCTCAAGTTTGTTCCCTGAGCTTATGATAAGTTGCTTAGCTACGTCTCCTGACTCGTCTACTATTGGCTCCTTTCTTTTAGATTTCTCAAACCTTGATGTGCTAACGGTGATAACGTAAAAACCTAGATCTCTCGGGGCATGAGCTCTGTGTTCCTTATGCGAATGGGACATGAATAAAGATATTTTCTACCCAGCTTAAATATAATGTTATGAGAAACGGCGTTTACAGCGTAATAGCTCCCTTAGTGGGTGTCCTTCATACAATATCATTGCCCATCGCGATCTTCCTCTATGTCGAATCCATAAGGATTTCCTTAGTTGGTTCCATCCAGATCCAAATATCAAATGTACCCTTGATCTATGCTTCTTCCATCTTTCTCATGTTATACTTCATTACACAAATAGCGATAACTTACTTCACCTACGACGCAATGGCGAAAACTTACATGATATCAGGAGGAGAGGTCTCAGTTTTTCAAGTCATATTGTTGCTTTTCCTCGGAATAGTGATCGAGATCCCTTTCATAAACCAGATAATAATTTCTTATTACCTCAGAAAATCATTCATTAGGGCGTCATCCAATACCTACGGTGACCCCTCGGTTCTAGTAATACTAAACGTCGTCTTAAACGGGCTTACTTCCGGGTTCTTGATCAAGAAAATTAACAACATCACAGAAGAGATACTTTCTCAGCAATATCGAGATCGAGATCAAGGAAACCTCCCTTCCTTTTAAGAAGAGTTCCCTTAATTCTCAACTTATCACCCCTTTTGAGTTCTGTAAATCTAGTCCTAAATGAGGTCAAATTGAAATCATTATCTCCCTTATCCATTGCCAAGTAAATTGCGGGAATTGTATGTGGCTTGATTTCCTGAATTATTTCTACTTCCCCGTGGAACTCTTCTCTTTCCTCTACAGGGGGAAATTCGACACATTCTACTATCTTGAAAGTGTACTCCATCCCCTTGTAAATTCCTTCAGTTACCCTCCCATGCTTTAGCTTTCTAAATGATATAGAGTCAAGAGTCTCCACTTCGTCCTCCCGTATCGTCGTTAAAGGGATTGTTTTGCCTTCCTCCCTCATGAGAAGGAGAGTTCTATAGTCACTAGCGTTAAAGGACAGGAAGTCCACATCCCTCCAGGAATCGCTGTATGCCATGCTCCCAGTAATTCCGATCTTTGGAAAGAAGGATGCGAACTCCATTGAAGTTGGATCCTTAGGGAGGACTCTAAAAGGATCTATAACAACGCTTTCATCCAACGGTACTAAAGGCACCTCGGAGCCTACCTTGTCGTAATACGTAATTAACTCTGGAAACCTCTCTTTTACATATTTCATGCCTTCCTTCAGACCCTTGATCTTGACTCCACCAATCTCTCTCGGCATTGCTATTGCGTAACCTTCAGGATGGTCGCATCCTTTGACGGCCCACGTAATTCCTTTGTATCTCAGTAAATATCCCTCTACTATCATCGGAAGCGTTTTTACTAGATTAAGTTATAAACATGTTGTATCTAACGTGAAGATTGGTATTATAGGAGGAGGCATAGTAGGCAGTTCCTTGTATAGGATACTGTCGGAAAAGCATGAAGTGAAAATATTTGACGCATCGGTAAAGACACAGTTCCCCACGCTTATACACTCCTTGCTTTTGAAGGATTGTGATGTGGAGCTAGCGTCCTTATCTTTGGAATTTTACAAGAAATATAAAATCAAAAGGATGGACTTCACTTCATACACAATAGGAAAAGTCGGAGATGACCTAATTTCGTCGTGGACTGAACACGGAGTTTCGGTCAAGGAGACATATGTAGACTGGATAGGTGACAAGGCGTTGGAAGCAAAAGGAGGAGATTCACTGGTTAGCATAAAAGACCTCACTGAGGTACCCAAAGAGAAGGCTAAGGTTGGGGTTCTTACAAGCGAGAAGAAGGCCACAGTCAAAGCTAACGGAAAGGACATAACAGGAGATTTCGACGTTTTCGTCTTGACTGCTGGAGGATGGAACAGCAACATCATAGACCAGAGAATACCTTTAAAGCCATATTATTGCTGGGCGTCGCTGATGAAAGGACATAGAAGAGAACTAGATAAGTTCATAGTATACGACTACGTGTTGGGTTTCTATTCAAGACCTGCCATAGGGATAGGCTCTCCTCTTTTCATAGCAGGAGACGGCGACATAATAGAGATGAGACCGCCTGAGGATGGAAAAGCGAGAAAACCTGAGATCAAGGACAGAGATCTGGTGATCTCTAGGATCAAGACCAGGTTCGAATCGCGCCCCATATACGTCTCCGGGAACTTCTGCGAGGGGACACCTGATATGAGACCAGTATACGGCAGACTTAAGGACAATCTCTATTTAGTAGGGGGCTTAAACGGTTACGGAGCCGAAGTAGGACCGGGAATGGCTATGCTCTTAGAGATGATGATAGACAAAGGAGAAGAAAGAAGACCGTATATGTTAGATAGATTTAACGGAGTCGAGAACTTCGACCTTGGAAGGGAGCCCCATGAACTCTAGAGAGAAGAGTGTATCCTTACCAGGTCATCGTCGGAGAGCCCTGCCTCGTTTACCTCCATGTGGGCTTTCTGCTCAGCTTCGCACCTGACGCAGTCCTTTATAACCCATGAGGCTATGTGGTTCCATTCCACGTAATAGCTCACCCTCCTCCATCCCTTCAGTCTTGAAAGTCTCACAGCTACGTTTTCTCTATAAGTCGGAAAAGCCACGTACTTCTCAAGCTTGATGTAAACAGGCTTGTACTTCGATAGGTACCCGCCTTGGAGCAGAACCGAGAAGCTAGAATAGAAATCGCCGATGTCGCTCACCTTTACAGCTTGTACTGTAAAAGTTATACGATCTACGTAAACTGCTGCGTTAGAGTAGTCCTCAAATATTGAGGCATAATCGTCCCACGCCATCTGACTTGAATCCATTAACCATTGCATATGAAAAGAGAGCATAGCCTAATTAAGAGCTTGACTAGAGCTGACATTTAGTTTTCGAGGTACTCCATAGGTTTTAACGTATACTTTAGCTTTTTATTAAGAAAGTTGAATTCAAGCTAGAACCACATGATGACGTGATGGTTTACCGATTGGTGAAGACCGTTTCCCTGTCTGATTAGAATACTTTAACCTGAAGGGCGTTAAGGAGGTGAAAATCCCTTCCATAAGGGTATGGATAGCTCCTAGAAGAGTTTTTTTTAAAATACTAAACCACAAAATAATATCTAGACCAAGCTGAGCTGGGTCAGTACGGCTGGGAGAACTTACACTGTAGAGATCAAGCCCTCCGTAACTGCACGGAACATCACAGAACGGTTCCATCGACCTCGTAGGTAAAGATCGAGGTTGCTCAGAGAAGGAGAATCGCGAGTTGGTGATGCTCCGTAAGGGTGGGTAGTTCACTGAGATTAGAATACCTTAATGAGAAGGTAGAGGACCACAAATGAAGCAAAAGGAATTGAAATATTGTCGTCAATAAGAGGAAGCACTTCTACTACGGTAGCTATCACTCCAGCTATCAAACCAGGCACTGAGAAAACTGCATAGCCTGCAACCATGGAGAATAGCAACATCCCTAGTGAACCCCATAACCCCTTGACTCTCCTCTTGTATACATAATTCCTTATGATCCCTGTAATACCGTCGCCAAAAGACATGAAGATTAAGGGAAGGATTGGTATGAAGACGTCGTTTGAATACCAATAGTTAGGCTCGATTATCCACATAAGTAGAAGGAGAGTACCAAAAGAAAATGTAAAGAAGATTTCCCCGTAGTTTCCTTCTTCCTGAAACCATTTGAACCCTTCTCTCCTGAACCTAACGTAGAGGAGGATACCCATAAGCAGATATGAATCCAGGATAGGTACTAAGGGAGAAGAGAAAATGAACGGGGATAATATTGCTACCACACCTCCTCCAAGCATGTGAATGACCTTCCTCGCAACATATATTGTAGTCAACTTAGCCACATACTTGGAGATCACGACTGTTACGAGTGCGACCCAAACCGTGAGTGCTACGCCCCATAACACGTCATTTAACGTAATGTAATTCCCGATCATCCAAACGACAGTTTTTAAGGCTAAAATTTAAAGTCTCTGATCTTTTTAGGACTTCAACTTGATCATTTACAACGCAGATCTAATTGATGGCATAATAACTCCATCTGAAAATGGTAAGCTCAAGGTATTGTGCGGTAAAGGAATAGTTAGAGTTTTGAACTCAGATGGAGAAAAAATTCTGAATTTTAAGTTCAAGGAAGACCCTAGAGTAGAGAGAGCCAAATTAATTGCATACAAAGCAAATGTAGAAATAGATCCAAACTCACTACTGTGTTTCCCTGACGAGAGAGAAAGAACAATGGAAATCAACAGAGTGGAGGGCAAGCTCTTCGAAGACTACATTTTCAACTTGTTGTCTGAGAAGTTCCACGTCGAGAGGCAGAGGGAGCAGTTCATTTCCTTGTCTAGAATAACTGGAATGAAATACCACAATAGACCAGACTTCATAGTCAACGGCGTCGTACCAGTTGAGGCTAAAGTGAGATCGGTAAACTATGAGCAAATAAAGGAATATTCTAGACTCTTCAAGAGAGGAGTCGTCGCAGTGGCTTTCAGGTCTAATTGTAGTGTACCCAACGGATGGATATGCGTCCAAGACGTGGTCAAGGACGGGACCAGACTGGTTTCATTTATAGAAAACTTATTATCTAGATAATTGATGTCCACACGTGAATATAGGTTCACCTTTGTTCGAGGGTTCTAAGAAGCTCCTTTGGTTAGGAGGAGGAGAACTAGGCAAAGAGATGGTTATAGAAGCCCAGAGGTTGGGCGTAGAGACCGTCGTAGTAGATAGGTACGATTTTGCGCCTGCCATGCATGTTTCGCATAGGAAATACGTAGTCGACATGATGGACCCTAACGCTATCAAGGCAATCGTAAGGAGGGAAAACCCAGACGCCATCATAGCTGAAATAGAAGCAATAAATACTGATGCTCTAGTGGATCTCGAAGACGACGGATTCAGGGTAGCCCCCAACGCTAAGGCAGTAAAAACGTGTATGAACAGGTTAGAACTAAGGGACTTCGCTTCCAACAAGCTGGGTTTGCCCACGACTACATTCCACTTCGCTGAGGATGAGAACGAAGTAATGTCAGCATGCAAGGACGTTGGCTTTCCCTGCCTTGTTAAGCCTGAGATGAGCTCCAGCGGCCACGGCCACGTTCTAATAAAGTCTGCAGAGGAAGTCGCTAACGGATACCATGAGTCGATCTCACACGCTAGGGGCAAGAGCAAAAAGGTAATAGTAGAGGAATTCGTGAAGATAGACACTGAGCTCACAGTACTCACTTATAGGTCGATGAACAGCGATGGAAAAGCAGAGATAGGACAATACGAACCAATAGAACATCGTAGACCTTCTTACTACTACGTAGAGTCATGGCATCCATATAGCGTAAGGAAGGAAATAGCTGAGAGGGCGAGAGAGATAGGTAAGAAAACAGTGCAAGGTTTCGGAGGTCTAGGAATTTACGGGGTCGAAATCATAGTGACTGGTGAAAGAGTGCTCTTCAGCGAGGTCTCTCCTAGGCCTCACGACACTGGTCTAGTCACATTAGCTAGCTCAGATATAAGCGAGTTCCAGGCTCATGTCAGGAGTGCTTTGGGGCTCTCCACGCCTAGCGTGAAGCTAGTCTCACCTGCCGCTTCTCACGTAATCCTGGCTGAAAACTCGAAATGGGCTCCAAGGTTTCAAAACGTCGACAAGGCCCTAGAGATACCTAACGTCCAAGTAAGGTTGTTCGGCAAGCCATCTACATACCCAAAGAGGAGGATGGGAGTTGTCCTAGCAACTGGCGATAATACCGATGAAGCTCTGGAGAAGGTCAGAAAAGCCTCAGGCTTGATAGTAGTCAACTGATATGATGGATCTCTTTCAAGTTTTCCACAATTTTCTTCACCTTCTCCATTACGAGAGGGGTAGATGCGGTAGAACAGCAGTCATGGAGCAAGTCGAGCTCTGTCTCGTTAATCCCTGCAATTTCAGCTATCGCTAGAGTCCAGACTCTAGCTGTAGCATCATAGTTGTAACCTCCTCCTCCGGTCATTATTAGTCTACCTTCTGAAAGACTATGAGCGAGGCCGTGTACCTTCTTCACGACCTCCATGTATCCCATGGTACTCAACTTGAGCTCCACCAATGGATCTCCGAAGTGTGAATCCCCTCCTACTTCAAGGATTATTATTTCTGGCTTGAACCTCTCTAGGATAGGGTAAGCTACTTCGTTGAACGCAATTAAGTAAGCGTCGTCAGCAGTCCCTGGAGGCAAAGGTATGTTGACTGTAAGTCCCTTTCCTTTACCTTCCCCTGTTTCATTCACCCACCCCGAGCCTGGAAAGAAATTGGGATGGAACATGTGCATGGAAATCTTTAGGGACTTGTCATCGTCATAAAGGAGGGACTGCGTCCCATCGAAGTGGTGGCCGTCTATGTCAATCACTGCAACTCGTTTATACTTCTTCTCTGCTTCCTTCACTAAGATTGCTATGTCGTTAAAGACGCAGAATCCTCCTGCTGAGTCCCTTTTAGCGTGATGCAAACCTCCTCCTACGTTAATTGCGTGGATGAAATTCCCATCCTCTATTTCCTTGAGTGCCTTTAGGTTACCTGCTACCCTGGTCAGAGAAGCCTCGAAGATCCCTTTAAACGCCGGGGTATCTCCCTCGTCTAATAGTCCATGACCACGTTCGCTCATCCTCTTAACTAGGTCGACATACTCCTTTGAGTGAACCTCCAGAAGCACGTCTTCGCTTACAGGATCAGGCGTCACTTGTTGTATTTCGTGAAATAGACCTTTCTGCTCCAAGAACTTCTTGGTCAGGCTTTCCCTTATTGACTTAAAAGGATGGTCTCCAGGGAAGGAGTAGTTGTAGTAAAGGTCACTCCACACAAAAACAGTTTTATGTGATAACAAAGGTCTCATTAGTCTTTTAATTGTGGCTTAAAAAATACTTTATCGTGTTTCAAATGTCAGCAAGAGAGCTAATCTCGGATGTGAAATTAATTGTTACACCTAATGACCGATTATCCGAAATTATTCCTAAAATGAGAGAAACAAACTCATGGACTGTCCCAGTAGTCAAGGGAAAAGTGCTGGTAGGGTTACTATCATATAAAGACCTACTCTCTAGAAGGGTCAGTCTAGACTCTAAGGTATCTTCAGTTATGTCACCCACGGTATCACTTTTAGACAACAGCGATTTCACTAAGATAATAGGAAAGTTCTACACGACCAAAGCTAGGGTAATACCGGTGATTAACAGTAGCGGAAATTTGAAGGGAATGATAACTAGGGAATCGATAATAAAGTACCTTTTAGAACAGAAGAAAGTTCCAGAGAACGAGAAGACCAGGAAATACATGTCCTCTCCTCCTAAGATGGTATCACAGACTGAAAGCATAGCTAAGGTTAGGTGGATCATGTTAAGAGATAATATATCTAGGTTACCCGTACTTGAAGACAATAAGCTAGTTGGAATAGTGTCAGTAAGGGATGTGGTGAACACCCTCTACTCGGTGATAGATAAAAAGAAATCCAGCATCATGACCGAGGAGGAAAGGATAATGGCTATGTGCGTAAAGGAGATCATGAAATATCCAGTCATCACTGCTAAGGCTAACGAACCTTTAAAGATAGCCTTGGAAAGGATGTTAGATAAGAACATTTCAGGCCTTCCTGTCATTGAAGGGGATGAGGTAGTAGGAGTATTGAGCGGAATAGATTTGATAAACGCTGTGTCTGAGTCCATGCAACTTTCAATACCAATAGACGCGAAAATCCCGATGATAATAAGGAAAAACGGTCAGCTCAAGGCTGAAATAGACGCTATAGTGGAGAGATATCTAGCCAAACTGGAGAAAATCTCAGATATCATAACATTCAAAGTCTCATTTAAAGAAGAAAAAGGTGGAAAGCAAGGGGAAGGATCGGTTTACATGGCTACAGTTAGAGCTGTGACTAAAGAAGGTGAGTTCATAGCTAAGGACTCAGACAGGGATCCGGTAGTTGCAGTGAAGAGGGCTGTCGAGAAAATAGAGTCTAGAATAGTAAGAAACCTAAAGAAGATTGAGGATAGAAACAATAAGAAAGACAAGGCAGAAAAAACTTGAAGTTTGGAATAGTTCAACCAAGTTCCAAAGCAAGCGCCTTACAAATGGCAGAGGAAGCTCTGAAGGAAGGAGCAGAGGTTGTATTACTTCCCGAAAAATGGGTTCCAACGCTGGATGACGTTCCCCTCCCGGAGTTTCAAAAGTTAGCTATGAAGTACACCGCGATGATTATACCAGGAGCTTTCGAGGATGGGGTCTCTGTCATTTCCCCTATCATAGATAGGAACGGCAATGTGAAGGATGTTGCAAAAAAGGTACACCTCTTTGGGAATGAGAAAGGAAGGCTTTTCCCTGGAGAGGAGTTAGTGCTAACTAACTACAATGGAGTGAGGCTAGGCATAGCTATATGTTACGATGTAGATTTCCCTGAAGTCGTAAGGGAACTGTTTAGGAGAGGAATGGAAGTGTTGTTAGTACCATCGAAAATACGAAAAGAAGGGATAGATATCTGGAGGGCATACTTGATGATAAGAGCTTTGGAGAACAGAATAGGCGTGGTTAACGCAAACAATTTAACGCCACCCGATTACCCTGGAATGAGCATAGCAATGATCCCAGAGAACGACAACGGTATAGTAAGGCCTATGATCTTGGCTGACATGAAGGACAAGGAGGAGTGGAAGGTAATAAACATAGATACCCTAAGATATATGTCCCTTAGGTCTCAAAGGCTGGAGGAATATGTAGACCCAAAGGTAAAGGATGTAAGATAATACGCGACCACGCGAGTTATATCTAGTCTTAAATGTGTTTTAGAGATAATGACGAATGTATAATTATTCTTTTTAATCAGATAATTTTTCGCTTCTTTACAAATAGTATAAGCCATTACCTCGGCACAAATGCCATGTCTGAGAAATTAGCCATCAGAAGAGAAAAGACTTAGCAATATTATTAAAGAGCTAGGAGTAAACTGTCTCTCCCCATGGACGGAGTCTCTGTTGACGGAAGGTAAATCTGTGTAGCATATCGTTGTGTTCTTTTCTTCCCTACCTTCTTAAAGGAGAAAAATATTTTTACTATAAATAGTTCACTGTTTAACTATGGTGTGGAAAAAGACTATAATGGCTAAAGCCCTTGAAAAGGCAGGTCATGCCTCAATAAAGGTAGATAATTCTGTTGTTTTTGTAGCAAACATTGATGGGAAGTTAATGGGAATGGATGGAGTATGTTCACATGCAAGGTGCATTTTAGGAGAACTTGATAAATCTTCCATGACAGTTAAGTGCCCTTGTCATCATGCAGTATTCGACTTAAATTCAGGGAAAATGTTAGAACCGCCTTACGTAGCACCTGACGCGCCTAAAGATAAGCTTGGATTGAAAACAGTACCAGTTAGAGAAAACAATGGCTGGATAGAAGTCGACGTCGAAGGGTAAATGAAAAGCCAAGAAAGAGGTAGAAAAATTTTTTAGTTTGTCATTTTTCAGAATTATTTTAGAAAGAAATTTGATATCAATTAACTATTTAACGTATAGTTTCCTCACTTTTAGATATGAGCTCGCTTTCCATTCTATCTCAGTTTCCTGAACTTAAGAGTTCCGTTGATTTTGCCATTGAGATGAGTAAAGAACTGGATCTAGAGCCAGTAGTGTCCCCATACCTAGACGAAAGAATAATGACAAACGTGATAAAAGAAATGAATTACAAATACTCCGATCTATTTAGAAGGTACAAGTACAGTAGATGTGTGTTCATAGAGAAAGTTCTAGAAAGAGAAGGAAGAAAAAACTCTAACAAAGAAAACGTACTGAGATTTCCTTACTATGGCATACCTTTCTCCGAAACCACCAAAATAAAGATTACAGAAAAGGGGACTATACCTTCTAAGGCAATCACAGTTGAGGGAACTTTCAGGCTATCTTTCCTTGTCTATGACAGTTATTCCACACTAGAAAGAAAAATTCAGGAAAAAGAGGAAGACGATGTAAAAGTTACATTTCAAAATAGTAAAATAGTTAATTTTGATCGAAAAAGGAGCATATTTATAGAACCTAACTTAGTCACGAAGCTCCTTTCGGCAAAAGAAAATGTGGAAACTACCTTGTGGATCTCTCCAAGGACTGTCCTTGTATTTCCAATCATAGGCATGAACGTGTATGATGATAACTCTATTGTCATATCACAAGAAAGCGGAGAGAATTTGAAGCTTCACATCGAAAAAGGGAAGGCAAAGAGAGAAGACGTGATCAATGGCAACACCATTAGCTTGGAGGAGAAAGCGGGAATCTATTATGACGTCAAGACAAAGAAGAATTTACAAAAAGAGAATATAATAAGTGGACTAATAGCTAAATTACCATGATGCTTTCTATCCTATCTAACTTTTGAATTTTATTTTAAAAAAATCTAGTATAGAACCATCTTGATTTATTTTCCCACAAAACCTATTTTACATATGAGGCTAAGTTGGCTAATAGGAGGTGCACAAGGTACTGGCGTTGACACTTCCGCTCAGATTTTAGGTGATGCCGTAGCTTCGATGGGCTATTTCGTATACGGAAATAGGGAATATTACTCAAACATTAAAGGGAGACATAGCTACTTCAATATTACAATAAGCGACAAAAGAGCGAACAGCGTTTCTCAATTTATAGATGTGATGGCTACTTTTGATGCTGAGACAATTTTTCAACACTTCGAGGAGGCTAAGGGAGTATTAATCTATAACTCAGCAATGAAGGGAATAAAGGCTTCATCGGTAGTCAGCATGGAACCGGAGGTAGCACAGAGAGTAGAGAGTAGACTGAAGGAAAAGGGATTGGGAGAGACCGTAGAAGACGTAGTGAAGTTCGTAGGAGAAAGAGGAGTGAAGACTGTAGAGATAGATTATGATTCTATATCTAAAGAAATCTCAGCGAAAATGCACTTACCTTTATCCGTTATTGAAAGAACTAAGAATACAATAGCTATAGCTGCATCAGGGAAAATAATTGGGCTGGATAAAAACGCTTTGTTAAATTCAGTAAGAAAAACATTCAAACAAGAAACTTTTTACAATATGAATTCAATGGCAGTAGAGCTAACCTATGATAAGGTAGAGAAAATTTTCGATTTACCTCCTAGAAAAGAGGATAAGAAAAGAGTTCAACTTGATGGAAATACAGCTGTAGCTCTTGGCAAGATCTACGCTGGCGTGAGGTTCCAGAGTTATTATCCAATAACCCCAGCAAGCGATGAGAGTGTGTTTTTGGAAGCCCATCAAGAAGTGATGATGATAGATCCAAAGACTGGAGATAAGAGAAAAGGTACTATTGTAGTTGTTCAAAGCGAAGATGAATTAGCAGCAATAAACATGGCAATTGGGGCTTCTCTAACTGGAACGAGAGCTGCCACTGCAACTTCAGGTCCAGGATTTTCCCTGATGGCTGAAGGCATAGGATGGGGAGGCATGAATGAAGCTCCTGTAGTGATCACTTATTATATAAGAGGAGGCCCTAGCACGGGTCAGCCCAC
>DAHF01000012.1:13949-14153 GCA_002495845.1 Sulfolobus sp. UBA167 | reverse complement strand
GCCTGAAGTAGAGAAATCTTACTCTCGAACGAGGTTAACGCTATGGAGGACGGCTTATATCTGCTCAGAGAACGCTTGCTGTAGTCTCATGACTTTCATTGAGACGTCTTGATTGGAAGGAAAAAACTAAAGATATCTATTTAACGGAGTTTAGTAGACTAGGAGTTCTGTACATGAAAATCTAGCTTCTGTAAAACGAAAAAG
>DAHF01000012.1:1262-13898 GCA_002495845.1 Sulfolobus sp. UBA167 | reverse complement strand
CAGATCTCTGACAGAGGTCTTAGTCTCATCTTTGAGTAGACTTGAATACAGAGGATATGATAGCGTAGGCGTAGCTTCGCTCGACGATGAAGGGATAGACGTCAGGAAAGCGAAGGGTAAGGTCGTGGAAGTCGTGAGGAATAAGAAGATAAATGAAATGTCAGGTTACATTTTCCTAGGGCACACTAGGTGGGCTACCCATGGTGCTCCGAACGATCAGAACGCCCATCCCCACGTTGACTGTTCCGGGAGGATAGCAGTAGTACATAACGGAACACTTATCAACTACAAGGAACTGAGGGAAGAACTCGAGTCTTTGGGCCACAAGTTCAGGAGCGATACAGACACTGAAGTAATACCCCACTTGGTTGAAGAATTCACGAAGAGGGGGATGGAGAGCTTTGAAGCCTTCAAAGCTGCGGTCTCTTCCTTAAAGGGTAGCTATGCAATTCTCATGATAATGGAAGGAGAGAAAAGGATATTCTTTGCACGCCTTGATAACCCTTTGGTGATAGGCATCGGAGAGGACAAGAACTTCATAGCAAGCGAATATGCACCCTTCTTGCCCTTAACTAACACAGTAGTCACGATCCAAGACGGAGAGATCGGTTTCATCACCTCTTCCTCGGTCTATATAGAGAAAGACGGTAAAGTGGTGGACGTAAACGAGAGGGTTCATAAGCTAAACTTCAGCCTCGCCTCTGCGTCTAAAGGAGGGTATTCCCACTTTATGTTGAAGGAGATCCATGACTCTCCTTTGGCAATAAAGGAGACCATCTCCACTATGATGTCCGACGATTCAGTCGACAAGGCAGTGAAGATCTTGTCTCAGGCTAACAGGATATTCGTGGTCGCCGCTGGGACGAGCTATCACGCTGGTCTCATATTCAGCAGGGAACTAAACATGTCCGGGTTCACCGTCATTCCCATGATAGCGTCAGAGTACCCCTCCTATAGGACGAGGGCGGGAGACGTGATCCTTGCCCTGAGTCAGAGCGGTGAGACTTTGGATGTGAAGATGGCCATAAAGCAGTTCAAGGATCACGGTTCCGTAGTGATTTCTATAACTAACGTAATAGAGAGCACCATCTCTAGGGAGAGCGACGTGAAACTGTACATGAGAGCTGGCCCCGAGCTAGGCGTCGCAGCGACGAAGACTTTTGTATCGCAAGTCGCTTCGCTCCTTCTGCTCAAGTCCAAGGTTTTAGGTGAGGGAACAGATTACCTATCTCACGCACATGATGTGTTAGAATCTTCATTAGAGGCAACGGAGGGGCAGATGAAGAAGTGGAGCTTTACCCTGAGCTCTACTCCTTCCATGTACTACTTGTCCAAGGGGGTAGGCCTTCCCATGGCTTTGGAAGGGGCGTTGAAAATAAAGGAAGTGGCATATGTACACGCTGAGGCATACCCTGCTGGGGAGAGTAAGCACGGGCCTATAGCTTTGGTTTCCGAAGGTTTCCCCGTGGTTTTCCTAGACCCAGGAATAGATGAGCTTAAGGTTAACATTGAGGAGATGAAATCGAGGGGAGCTAGAATATTCTATATCGGGACATCTAAAGGTATATCTAAGGATGAAGTCCCAGTTAGGTCAGATAAGGGGCTAGAGCCTTTCGCTTTAGCTCCTCCCATCCAGCTTTTGGCTTACTACGTGTCAGTCAACAAAGGACTTGACCCGGACAGACCTAGGAACCTAGCCAAGACGGTGACAGTAGAATGAAAGCTGTGGTATTAGCTGGAGGTAAAGGAGAGGGGCTTCTCCCCCTCACAAAGGACCAACAGAAGGAGTTAATCTCAGTAGCTGGGAAGCCAGTAATTAGGTACGTCTTGGACGGTCTAGTAAGCGCTGGTATAACTGACTTTGTGATAGTGACCAGCGACAAGGGAAGGGATCTAGATAAAGAGATAGGCGACCTTAACGCGGGTTACGAAATAGTTTACCAAAAGGAGGCTGGAATAGATGGTGCAATTAGGACGGGCGTAAGTAGAATATCCGATAACTACTATGTCCTAGCGTTCGGAGATATAATAACGTCGAAGCAACTTTACTCTTCCTTAATGTCTCTGTTCTACACTAACGGAAAGCCTTCCATATCTTTGACACCGGTAAGTGAGGGTTTGAACACCTACGGTCTGGTAGAGTTGAGGGATGGAAAGATAAGGGTTGTGGATTCAGGATCTACCCTAGCCTTGGCTGGTGCATATGTGCTTCCTGCAGAAATGGTGGAGAGCTTTGAGAGTTACTTGTCATCTTTAGACTCATCGTATTTCGTCTGGTCTGGTGCTTGGGTCGACATAGGCTTCCCTGAAGACCTCCTTGTAGCTGTCCAAAACGTGTTGGACGAAAGGAAGGGATCCTTCGTCTCCGATGAGGCTAAAGTCTCAACCTCCGCCGTCATTGGAAAGAACGTCGTAGTTGAGGAAAGTGCTACGGTAGAAGAATATGCGGTTATAAAAGGCCCTGCGTACATAGGTAAAGGAGCTTATATAGGAAACTTCTCACTTGTTAGGTCTTATTCCTCTATAGAGAGAAATGCAGTTATAGGAGCATACAGCGAGATATCTCATACATTGGTCGAACCCAACGCGGAGGTAGGGTCCAAGTCTTACCTCACTTACTCCATAGTGGGGAGTAAAGCCAAGGTAGGTGCAGGTGCCATAACTGAGAGCACATTTACCGGGAAGATAATTAGAGGCAGATCCAATAAGTTCGGCTCCATAATACCTCCCAACGAAATAGTCCCCCATGGGACTGTAGTCAAGCCTTTTTACTCCAGCTGAGGACTCTGAAGTTAGTATTGTCATTTACTTTTATGTGTATTTTGTATAAATTTCTAATAATGAAGCAAAAAGGAAAATCTTTCCCTTCTCGTCATCTCCTTTCCATCCTTTCCACTCTGGAGCGTAAAAAGGGCGGTTAGAAAACCTTAGCTCGATCTCAAATACCTAAAAGTGGGCCCGCCGGGACTTGAACCCGGGACCTCGACGACCCGAACGTCGCATCCTAGCCAAGCTGGACCACGGGCCCCTATCTTTAATTTTAAGCTGGTTTTATAAAACTTCATCGGAGAAGATGGAGAACGTTTACGACAAGTATATCCTAGATATGGTAGGAAAGAGGATAGCCGGGGACATCGTGTGGAGCAACGACGTCTTCGTCTCCTTAAGGAAGTGGAGGGAGACTTTCAAGTTGTCTCAGCAGGAGCTAGCCAAAGAGCTTGGGGTGAAACAGACCGTGATAGCTGACTATGAGAGAGGCAGGAGACAGCCAGGGAGCGGGTTCATAAAGAGATATGTGGAAGCTCTAATCAGGAATGATGCAAAGAACGGCTTTAAGATAGTGGGCGAGCTGGTGAAGATGTTCAACCTCGTTTACCCTTACATCATGGACATGGCTGACTTCGTTTCCCCTTTACCAATAGACGAGATAGTCATGGCAGTTGACGGCATAATGATGAACTCGTTCGTGAGCCAGACCAGCGTTTACGGGTACGTGATAGCTAACAGCATAAAGGCTATATCTACTCTCAGCGGTGCAGATTTCTATCAATTCCTCTCGCTATCTCTGAACAAGGTATTGATCTTTACCAAGGTAGCAGGAGGCAGGTCTCCGATGATCGCGCTTAAGGTAGCCCCAGTGAAGCCGAAAGTCGTGGTCTTCCACAGACCCGTCAAGATGGATCCTCTTGCGCTATACTTGAGCGAACAGGAGGGAATAAACGTGATAATTTCCACGAAGAAAAATGAAGATGAAATTATAAGCTCTATGAGGTCTCTCCTGTCAAGGAAGCCAGAGCCTTAGCGATATCTCCTCCGCTCTTCACAAGGGCGTCCCTGACTTCACTCTCTCCTTTACCGGTCTGCTCCATGAGGAATTTGACGTCGTCCTCGCTTATTGTTGTTTGACCTTTGCTATCTGATTCCTTGATTTCTTCTTTTTTCTCCTCTCCTCCTATGATAGTGTAGAACGAGTTTCCTTGAGCTACCATCTTGGTGACTTGACATCCCTCTATTACTATCCTTTCCCCTTCCATTGTCTCAATTATGACACGGGACGCGTTTATCATGTTGGGCTTCAAGCCCATCTTCTCTAGCTTTTTTAGGTCGTTGTTTCTAATCTTCATCAATTTACATTCACTTATGGCAAACTTAATAGTTTGCGGTGCTGAGGTATTAAACAAATGGACTACTATCTAAAGATACTCGGAGGAGGCAGAGAAGTCGGAAGATCTGCCATCGAGATCGGTAACAACGACGGCAGCCTTGTGATGGACTACGGGGTTAACTTTGATAACAACGATAACCCCAACTTTCCGTTGCAGGAGCTGCCCGGGAAAGTAAAGGGTTTTTTGGTTTCTCATGGGCATCTGGATCACGTGGGAGCTCTACCGATATATCAGATCTCTACGTTAAAGAAGCGGATATACGGTACTCCCATGACGAAGGCAATAAGCGAGCTTATACTCAGGGACTTCGTGAAGCTTTCGGGTCCTAAGATACCTTTCGAGTGGGTCGAGGTCAAGAAGGCTGTAGATAACTTCAGTACTATAGAGTTTGATAAGGAAGAGGAGATAGAAGGGTACAAGGTAAAGCTAACCAACGCAGGGCACATACCAGGTAGCGCTCAAATCCACATAATGAGCGAGAAATTCAAGATAACTTATACAGGCGATATAAATACTGCTGAAACGAAGCTTATGAACCCGGCTAACCCAGAGGACCTCAAGGACACAGACGTCCTCATAATGGAGGCTACATACGGTAGGTTCAATCACCCTAGCAGGGAAGTGGTGGAGAAGGAATTCTTGGACAAAGTTAAAGAGGTCATAGAGGGAGGAGGTACAGTACTAGTCCCAGCGTTCAGCCTGAACAGGAGCCAAGAGTTGCTCTCCCTGTTTGCATCGTCGAACTTCCCCTACCCTGTATACTACGATGGAATGTCGAGGGAAATCACTGAGGTAATGTTGAACCACAAGGAATACCTTCACAAGCCAGACTTGTTAAAGAAGGCTTACGATAGCTTCCACTACGTTAATGGGTTCAACGAGAGGAAGAAGATATGGAAAGACAAGGGAGTAATAGTAGCTAGCGCAGGGATGCTCAAAGGAGGGCCTGCTGTATATTACTACAAGAAGCTCGCCGAGGACCCTAAGAACGCAGTCTTCTTAGTGAGCTACCAAGCCCCGAGCACTCCAGGGAGGAAGCTCTTAGAGATAGGCAAGTTTGACGAGTTCTCTCCCATGTTGAAGGCTAGGTTCGAGCTCTTCGACTTTTCAAGCCATTCCGGGAAAGGAGATCTGATGAAGCTAGTGAGAAGCGCAAGTCATCTGCAGAAGTTAGTCATCGTGCACGCCTCCAGCGACAGCGCTGAGCATTTTGCAGCAACGGTTAAGGAAGAGATAGGCGTAGACGTTGTCACGCCCGAGAATGGACAGGAGATAAAGCTATGATAATATTGTTGGTACACTCCTCCTTTTTTTCCTTCTCTACGAAGGAGAAAGCTATAGAGTCGGCTGAGGAAAACCCTCTGCACGAGTTTAAAGGTGAGAACGTCCTTGTCGTTTTCACTTCAGTCGAGGAAGGGGACGACGAGAAGATAGCTGATAAAGCTGTAAACCAGATAATCGAGGATGCAGGGAAAGTACATCCTGACGTCGTAGTCCTTTACCCTTATGCCCACTTATCAGATAAGCTAGCTAAACCCGTCAAGGCAGTGTCAATTCTGAAGGAGGTGGAAAGGGGAATCGCCAATGAAGGTATGAAGGTAATTAGGGCTCCCTTCGGGTGGTATAAGTCTTTTACCGTCTCTTGTTACGGCCATCCTTTGAGCGAACTTTCAAGGAGGATCAGGAACGAGGAATCCGTAGAAGAACTGAAGAAGTCTGAGGAAGTAAAATACTGCGAAAAGTTCGGCTTTCCGAGCTCACCACACGCAACTTTCATGCGTCGCGCAGTGATAAGTTTGCTCAAAATCAACGCTAGAGATATGACGATCGAGACTGAGGGAAACAGCTCCCCAGTCCAAGGAGAGTTCTCTGTTACTTACTCTCAAAACAGAGGTAAACAAATCCCTTGTTTGAACGAACCTACGACGATCACAGTGAATTACGGAGGCGAGCTAAACGTAGAGTTTCCACAGTCGTTCAAGGACTCGTTAAATACCTTGTCTTTGATGTCTAGGGAAAACAACATAACTAGGGTAAACATCAATCACCTAACGTATTACTTCATGATACAGAGCTTCAAGGGAAAGGTATATCCGACTCTTCCCATGTGGATGAGCCCGATCCAGGTTAGGATATTGCCAGTGAAGATGGAGTTCCTCGAGGACGCAATCAAAATAGCGGAAGAATTGGAGTCCCGCGACATCAGGGTTGACATAGACGACTTAAACGACGGGTTGGGGAACAAGATAAGGAGAGCAGGGAAGGAATGGATCCCGCTGGTAGGCGTCCTAGGTGAAAGGGAAGCTAAGACCTCATCGCTCACAGTTAAAATAAGGGAGGAGACGGAACAGAAGAGCCTTACGGTAGAGGAAATAGCTTCTATGGTGGTAGCGTCAGACCCTATAAAATTGAAAAGAAGTATGCCAATACTTTTATCACGTAGGCCGAAGCTTGATTACTTGTGATAACTGAAGCCAGAGTTCCCCTTAAGTTAACCTTATTTGGAGAGCATGCAGTAGTTTACGGCAAGCCTGCGATAGCCGCTACGATATCCGAGTTCTTGAAGGTCAGGGTATCACCCTCGGAGAAATTTGTTGTATTCTCCCCTTCTTTGAACTTGAAGGGAGTTAAGGTCAACTTGGATGACATGAGGGTCGAAAACGAGCAGGTATCGAGGCTTCTGAACTACGTAAGTGAATCGTTGAAAGCTGTAGGAGATGTACCAGTGAGAGTAGAGATAGAATCCCCTGTGGAGCCTTCCGTAGGACTAGGGACGAGCGCGGCGGTGATAGTTGGAACTATATCTGCTTACTCCTCATTCCTCGGACAAGACCTTACGCCCATTGAGATAGCAAGGAAGAGCCATGAGGTAGAGTTGAAGGTCCAGGGAATAGGGAGCAGGATGGACACTTATGTCGAAAGTTTAGGAGGTATAATTCTCTTCGATGGAGATAAGGAAGAGAGTCTTCAAACCGACATCTCTCTCGTTTCAGGATACTTTAAAAGGTCAATGACTACTGCAGAGATGCTTAGGAAGGTCAAGGAATTCAAAGACCAAAACGGCGAAGTGTTCTCGAAGATAATAGATTCCATAGGTTCTATTGTGATGGAAGCTAAGGATTACATGGAGGAAAACAAGGAGGCAGAGTTAGGGAGGCTAATGTATGTCAACCATGGGCTCCTGTTTTCCCTTGGGGTCACAGTACCGGAAATAGACGAGGCAGTTTCTAGAGCTAGGTACCTAGGTATAAAAGGGGCGAAGATAAGCGGAGGAGGCGCAGGAGGTTCGGTGATCATGACCTCAGACCCAGCGTCCGGAATGCTCCTGAGGTCTTTTGGGGCATACCTGATCGATTCGAGGTTTCACCATGGGGGAGTTACTGTCACAAAGAGGACAGAGTAAACCATCCCCTCACGTAGGAGTCTCATGAGAAAGAGGAAGGAAAATAGCAAAGAAGAAAATGTGAGGAAGCAGAATAATTAGATTATTTTTCAAGAATAGATGCAAAAAAGAGAAGAGGAAAAGAAAACTACGAAGAAAAGGGAAAAAGAGAAGAGACGAAAAGGAAAAAAGAAATGAAAATGTATTTAACTAAATAAACTTGAAGAGAAAGGAGAAAAATCTATCTTCAGCTTTTCGGCTATTTCTTCCTCTTGTCTACGAACACTTGTAGCTTATATCCAGTCCAGATCGTCTCGCCCGGCTTAACCCATTCTATTTCTACGTTCTCAGGATCTATCCCTATCCTTTCCCCTAAGAGCTTTCTAGCTTCCCTGTCGTAGTCTCCAGTGACGGGTTTCCTGCTCTCTATCCTTATCTTCAGCTTGTCCATGTTGTTATCGTAAATGAAAATGTTGAACATGCCGGTAGTGTCTGGTATCTCGTTCACAGCGTCCTCTACGTAAATTGGGAGGAGCAACTTCCCTTGGACTTTGAACATCCACTCTACCCTTCCAGGAATGGGCTCCACGAACCTCATGTGAGTTATGCCGAACTTAGGATCTGCATCGGTTATGAACTCGTTCTTGACGTAATCCCCTAAGCTGTACCTTATAAGGGGCATCGTGAAGTGGTTGAGGAGAGTTGATATCAGTTCCCCTCTTTCTCCTTCTGCAGCAGGCTCATCGGTCTTCGGGTCCACAATGTCGAACATTTCCATGTCTTCCCATACCACCAGCTGACCTTCAGATCCAGGCACTTCTACTGCCATGTGCCCGTCCGTTGTTCCCCAGACGCTTATGGCAAGTTTAGCGTTTGGATGTACTTGGAATAGCTTCTTCTTTGTGTTCTCGGCTGCCGCACCGCCGTGTAACAAGAGCACCTTAAAAGGAGTCTCCCAGCCTTCTAGCTTAGCTTCCTCCCCTATCAGCCTCTGCAACCAAGGTGTTGTAGCCATTACGTCGACTTTCCACAGCTTGAAGATTAGGTTATGTCTAGACTTCCAGCTGAAGTAAGTCTCTCCACCTCCAGCTATCGCTGTAGCTCCGCACCTCCACATAGCTGTCTCCACTAAGGGCGGTCCCCAGCTGTAGAACCCAGACATGTTGAGGTAGTTAGCGTAAACTGTCGTGGGCTTGACGCCGGCGAAAGTCCAGAGGTATCTAGCTTGTGCCTCCTCGAAGTAATCCAGCTCAAGCCCTCCCCAACCTTGGAAAGTTGGCATCCCCGTTGACCCAGAGGTTGCGCCGACGAACCTTATCCTCCTAGCCAGTTCAGGAACCATAATAGACCCGAAAGGAGGGTTCTTCGACAAGTCGTTCCTGAGGTCGTCCTTCCTCAATATAGGTATCTTCACAATGTCCTTCCATTCCTTTACTTGCTCAGGGTCGAAACCCTTTGACTTCCAGAAATTCCTGTAAAACTCAGAATTCTCCCATGCCCACTTTACAATTCTCTTGAGCCTGAACGTCTTCAACTTATTTAGGTCTTCTCTCTTCATTGTCATTACTTTCTGGTTCCAAAGGACTGTTGAAGGATCCAGAGGATAGTCATGCCTTATGAATCCTTCATTTTGGAGTTCTTTGTGTATCCTCTCGTACTCCTGAAGGGATGAACTCATTTCTTGATCGATATGATATATGTTTAAAAAATTTAAATATTGGGGTTTTAGGAGGGGAGTATGATGCTTCTCAATGCCTCTCCTTGCTCCAGGGAGTGGACTGCCTCGTTTATTTCCTCCAAATGGTACGTCCCAGTCACCAGCTTGTTGGGATCGTACTTCCCTGTCTTCACCAAGTCCATTAATCTGGGCATGTCTATCCTCGGTCTTCCTCCGTAGTTCCCTATTATCTGTATACCGTTCCTTACGATCGTCGCTACCCTGAGGGGTATCTCAGCAGTAGCTGGAGGTAGGCCTATGAGGACCATCCTGCCTCCTAGCCTCACGGAGTCCATCGCCATCTTTATCGTGTCTGGAACTCCTGCAACTTCGACTACGGCGTCAGGACCACCGTTGGTCATCTCCTTTATTGCCTTCACCGCGTCGGTCTCTTTGGAGTTCACCACGTCCGTGGCTCCCATCTCCATGGCTTTGTCTAGCTTCCACTTCTTAGTTCCCACAGCTATTATCCTCCCTGCGCCTGAAGCCTTCAGCAGCTGTATCACGGAAAGCCCTACGCCTCCGACTCCTATCACTGCAACGCTCTCTCCGGGCTCCAACTTCAGGGAGTTCACCGCACCATACCCCGTGAGCCCTGCACAGCCTAAAACGGCGGCCTTCTTTAGGTCTATTTCCTGGGGGACTACCGTCAAGGCGTTCTCGCCTACCTCAGCGTACTCAGCGAAGCCCCCACCTAAGAAGAACCTCAGCTGAGATCCGTCCTTAAAGTGTAACCTGGAGGTACCGTCCATCATGAGCCCTTTAAGTCTGGTCGCCGAGAAGACCTCGCATACATTCTCATGCCCGCTTATGCAGTTCCTGCATTTCCCGCATGGATGTATGAAAGCCGACACTACCCTATCCCCGGGTTTCACCCTTGTCACTCCTGGCCCTACTTCTTCTACCACGCCAGCTATTTCATGCCCAGCTATAACGGGCGGAGGGACGGGGGTCGCACCGACGAAGACGTTGACGTCTGAGTGGCACATACCAGTAGCTTCCACCTTTATCCTTACTTCCCCCTCCTTTGGGGGATCCAGCTCTACGTTGTCTACGACCTTCAACGGCTCCTTGTATTTGAAGAGAACAGCTGCTTTCATGTAATATAAGAAGTTTAAACTAGTTTAAATCTCTGACTTTTCAATATCATCTTGATATTACGGCGTTGAACAGGTCCTTGTATTTAATTTTGTAGCCTAGGAACTCTAAGGCCTCCTCTACGAAATCCCCATATTTGGCCTTCACGTAACTCACGTCCTTCCCGTTGAAGTCCTCCTTTGACATTCCGTCTAGGATTTTCCTCTTCACCGCAAAGGTCTTCAGCACAACATAATCATCCATCTTCTCCACGACGTCCTTGACGTCCTTGACTTGAACTCCGAACTCCTTAGCTACGTCCATTAGCCTTATGTATTCTCCGTCAGCCTTCAGTTCGGTGAGCTTGGGCTTAGGCATCCTCTTGTTCAGCCATTGATATACCTTAGTAACGTCTATCTTCTTCCTGAACTTAATCACGTTGTCTAAGTCCACCTTATCCGTTGAAAGATCCTCGTCAATTAAGACGAGCACTTTCTCCTTTACGTTCTTCAGCTTGTAGACCTTCTCCTCGAGGTATTCCTTGGTCCAGAAGCCTACCACTTCTATGTAAACTGAGAATTCACCTTTCTTCACCAAGAAGTCAGGTATCATTACCCTCCCACTACCATCGTTCACGACCAGGAAGCCGGGCTCCCTGACTACCTCCCAGTCCTTGGCTACTGCCTTGAAATCCTTGTAGAAGTATTCCTCAACTGTACTATCGAACGAAGGTCTAATCTCCTCGTCTCCTTTAGCGTAAATCAAGGGAGAGCTATCAATCTTCAAGTTGAAGATCCTCCTCTTCTTGCCTAGGACTAATTCAGCCTCAATTTTCCAGTCCCTTGACTTCACCACCTCAGGTACAAGCAAGGCTAAGTTTCTCCCGTATCTCTCGGTAAGCTTCAGGAGAGTCATAGGGCCTATGAACTCCACGCTCTGAGGCTCGACATAAGCGTAATACATCAACCCCAAGGACTTGGATAACCTTATAACTTCCTTCCATCTCGAGCTCATGTATACCTTCATCTTGAAGGCCTTGAAGAGCATAGTCTGGAGCAAGCTCAAGTTGTACATGCCTACTAATTCCTCCGCAGATACCTTAGGGACGTATGAGACTTTCATCTCGTCCTTCATATCGGAGTACATGTACTCTAAAGGGTCTTCAACCCTGAACTTCTCTGACGCCTCCCTGAGAACTTCCTCCCTTCTGTCTCGGTTTAAAACCGGTCCCTTGGAGAAGAGGAACCTCCTAAGCTCGAGGGGGGATCCGTCCCCTCCTACGAAGTTGCACAGCCTGCTCATGACTATGGAAATCCCTTTGACCAGCTTGTAATCGTAGACTTTAGAGAGAGTCTTGATGTCCTCATTTATTTCTGATAGCTTCCTCCCTTCCTTGAAGAGGCTTATTATCAAAGGGACTACGTCATCATCAGGGCGTGCAAACAAGGGAATTACTTGGTCTCCCTTTACCTTGAACCTGGCCAATTCAGACTGTAACATTTTTCCTCCTCCTTGAGCTGAGGCCGTGGTCTGACGTGTTCTTGGTTACAAGTTCAATTAAGACTGCGTTCTTTCCTTCCTTCTTTCTCAACACTCTTCCAAGCCTTTGAAGGAACTGCCTCCTCGTCCCATAACCTGCCATCAGGACTGCTACGTTGGCGTCAGGCACGTCTACGCCCTCGTCTAAAACGCTACTCGTCACTATTACCTTGTATTCCCCTTCCTTAAACTTCCTCAATATCTCTTCCCTTTCTTCCTTAGGGGTCTTGTAGGTGAGCGCGGGGATCAAGAATTCCTTAGAAATGTCGTAAGCCATGAAAGTATCCCTGGTGAAGATAATAACCTTGTTCTCGTCTCCTGCTTGGCTTAGGATTTCCTTCAGCTTGTCTATCTTGCTCTTGGAGTTCACCGCTATCCTCAGGGCCTCCTGCCATGCTAGAAGGGCTTCCCTCCCTTCCTTCTCCCTTGAAGCCAGGAAGATGAGCCTCTTGAAGTCCTTGAGGCTCGACAACCTCAACTTCTTCCTCTTAAGGTATAAACTCATCTTTCTCCTGAGCTCTGCGTACCTCTCTGCCTCGTCTTCCTTTAGCTCAACGTAAATCCTCTTCACCTCGAAGTCGGAGACGTATTTTCCCTTTAGCTTGTCCACGGTAAGCTTGTAGACTACTGGACCGACAAGAGAGGGAAGAAGCTTATGCCTCCCATCCTCCCTCTCAGGCGTTGCGGTTAACCCCAGACGATAAGGCGATGCGAAGAGCATAGCAGCTTGGGAATATCCCTCAGAAGGTAAATGG
>DAHF01000012.1:0-1245 GCA_002495845.1 Sulfolobus sp. UBA167 | reverse complement strand
TTAGTGTAGAGAGAGTCATAAGTTATTACAGTTATACCCTTTACTTGGTTCTCTCCATTCCCTACTATTCCGGGGCGAACGCCCATCTTTTCCTCAACGTTTCTTGCCCACTGATAAAGCAAGTCTACTGTGGGAACCACGATTAAGGAAGCTACCTTGCACTTCTCTATAGCTTTCAGGCCTATCATAGTTTTCCCCGCACCCGTGGGTAGAACTACTACGCCCCTTTTAGAAGCGTACCATTTCTCCACTGCGTCCTTCTGATAGTCCCTCAAGTTATCGATTTCCTTAACCGGAGGGAAGGGGAGTAGGTCCATGACCATGTCTTTTACTTCTATTTCAGACTCATCGAAGTACCTTATTACGTCGAAGTAGTCCTTTCCGTAACCTATGTAGTTCTTTCCCCTTTCGTTCCACTTCAGGCTAGGTGCATAAGTGTCAGAGATAAGCAGACCTTTAGAATACCTTAAAATAGCCACTTGATTTAATCTGCTTTTGCCCAAATTAAGTGATTCCTTGGGAATTCACGTAATACTCAAGGAACTCAGACACTATTCTGCTTATCTCACCTATCTGTTGCCCCATGGGGGAATGCTTCATTCCATTCACCACTTTCAACTTGCAGTTGGTTAGCTTCTCACAGAGGATTTCCCCGTGCTTCTTAGGTACTATTTGGTCTGAGTCCCCGTATATGAGGAGGACATTAGCTCTCTTAAGCCCTTCAACGTAGTTGATTGGAGAGGAGGAATCTAGGTCTTTTACTCTCAAGAGGTCCTTGTACAATGACGACTGAGGTGTGCCGTCCGGAAATTTTGATAAGTAATCCAGCTGGAACCTTCTGTCAGTCGGAGAAGATACCGCTATCACCAAGGAGGACCATAGGGATCCTAAGATCAGGGCTGCGGTTCCTCCCCTTGAGTGTCCAGCTACACATTCGTAATTTTCGCCTTTGAACTTCTCAACTATTTCGTTTACTTCCATTTCTACTGAAGGTGATTCTACATCTGCGAACCTCGAGATGGGATCTATGAGCCATTTGACCTTACCAGGAGATGAGTTTTTACCGTGAAGAACCAAGCACTTCATTTAGTAAGTTAAAAACCTCACTAAATTAAAAGCGTGTGAAATGTAGAGCTATCTAGTACCCACGTAGAGTTCGTTCATGTTCGAGAGTCTGAGGAATTCCTCGTCGTGGATCGTAGTAAACCCTGCGCTCTCCATAGCCCTCCTTAGCTCTCCGGGGCG
>DAHF01000130.1 GCA_002495845.1 Sulfolobus sp. UBA167 | reverse complement strand
AAGTATTTTTTATTCAATTTATCTTATATACTTTACTGCACAGCATTAAGGCTGAACTTATTCACTATACTGCATAAGTTTATAAAAAGACAATGGGATATTACTCTGTGGAAGGAATAAAACAAGTGCTGGCAGATCAGATGACAAGGCTAGAAAAGAAATTTGAAAAAGAGAGAATTATAGATAGAGAAATTCCCGCTCTGAAGAAGTATCTCTCGCACCCCAACGTGCTCGCCATACTCGGAGTGAGGAGGAGCGGGAAGTCCACTTTGGCTGAAATGTTGCTGAGGGGAGAGAACTTTGGTTACGTCAACTTCGACGACGACAGGCTGGCAGGGGTAAAGGTCGGGGACCTACATGAGATAGAGAAGTTCATTTACGAGCTCTTCGGTGAAGTGGAGTACTTTCTCTTCGACGAAGTACACAACGTCCAAGGTTGGGAGCTTTTCGTGAGCAGGCTCAGGGAAGGAGGAGGGAAGGTTATAGTCACTGGTAGCAACTCAAAGATGCTTTCGGGCGAGCTTGCAACTGCCTTGACGGGGAGACACGTGAACTTCACCCTGTTTCCCTTCTCTTTCTCGGAATACTTAAGGTTTAAAGGAGTTAAAATAGAGAAGTTCAAAGACACGTTGACCACTACCTCAGAGGGGACAGTGAAGAGGGAACTGGAAAACTACATGAGGGATGGGGGGTTCCCTGAGGCGCTGAAGATCTCTAACGACTTAGTGTTCTCCATTTTCTCAGACATAGTTTACAAGGACGTAGTACAGAGGTTGAGGATAAAGAGGATAGAGCTGTTCAAAGAGTTCGCAGTGAACGTCGTAAAGTATTACTCCAACGAGATCTCGTTGTCTAGGCTGTCCAAGTCGCTGAAGTTGAGCAACAACACTGTAGACGAGTGGTTCAACGGGTTAGTGAACGCATACTTGGTGTTGACCTCGGAGAGGTTCACCAACAAGCCCAGGGAGGGAATGACCTCGCCTAGGAAAGTGTACGTAGTCGATCCGGGACTAGTTACTTCAATCGCGTTAGACGCTTCAAAGGGCAGGGAGATGGAAAACCTCATCGCCTTGACGCTCTCGCGGTTTGGGGAGAAGCTGTTTTACTTGAAGGGAAGCGACTACGAGATAGACTTCTTTACAGGGGATAAGGCTATACAAGTAACTTACGCGTCAGGCAAGGACGAGATACCCAGGAGAGAAACTGAGGGGTTGAATAAGGTAAGAGCTAAGGAAAAGGTTGTAGTAACTTGGGACTATGAGGACGAGGTGGGAGGGATAAAATTTATACCTATCTGGAAATTTTTACTAATGTATGGAAGTCTTGCCTGAGAAGCCTAGAGACGGAAAAAGAGGTGGGTAACGTTAATATGCCATTGTAGCAGTCAACCCAAAACCTGGTCTAGAAACCTAAGAAACAAGGTTCTTGATTTAAGAAGTGGTGAGTAGGAAGGGGAAAAGAAGTACACCTATAGTCAGGGATATTGATGAAAGAGAACCTAGAGACATCGAAGTTCACGATGAAGACTAGGGAGATGAGGTAACTATCTGAATCACGGAAAGAGAGAAGGAACAGCAGAGATATATATTCTCAAGAGGAAGAGAACAAGGAATGGAGCTGGTGTAGACGTTAAGGTATATGAATATGAGCTTGCTGTTAGTGATGGAGACCTCTAGAGGACTGGTAATAAGTGATACATAATTATTTTTCTTTATTATCTCAGCTAATTTCTGATCATTCTTCATTGCTAGAGGTCTATAAGGTATTCAAGTTAAACGCTCTTTTCCTCTAACTTTTATTCCGCTCATTTTAATATAGCTCATGTCTTATTTTAAAAATCTAACGTGGATAAACCTTGTTTTTCTCATGGTGCAGTTCTTGGTAGGATGGTATGTTGACTTCTCCAATGACTTTCCACAAACATTTTCAGCGAATGTCTTTCTTTACGGCGGGCTTGCCTTTCACATAGTTTTGGGTTTCTTAGTCGGTGCAATAGGTATAGCTCTCCTCATTATATCGTTGAAGAGAAAGACCAATGTGAGGACGGCGCTCGTCTCCTTGATTTTCTTGGGAATTTCAGGAGTAGCAGGTCTATTATTCATGACTACTAATTTCCTTAATAATAACTATTCTAACTTAATGATGCTATTCTCGGTCTTGGCATTAATGTCTTATTTCTATTTCGCTATTGAGATAGAAGATTAGGAACGAGATTTTGATGGCATGGGAAAAATAGAGATTAAGTGAAGAAGAAGTTAGTAGAAGAATTCTTCCGTGTTAGAATATAGTTGAAAGTTTAAAAAAATTTTTTGTATAAATACGTATAGTTAAACTTGGGTAAATGTAAACAAAAAGAATATACATATAGATAAAATAATTCTTTTTGAGTATAAAACAATTCTACCTGATGAGCCTTACATTCACGCTCAAGTAAGGGTAAACGCCTTGAAGCTTAGCATCCCACCACATTACCGAATATCTCTCCTTGGATACCGCATTTGGTGAAAGGATTTTTTTCAGGGAATCAGCAATTCTAACCCTTCCAGCGATTCCAACGAACTTACCTCCTTTATACACCATGACAGCATCCCTGCTAACGGTTGAGAAGATTCCTTCGCTATAGTTGTTAAACCTTGTATACCACACATTATTAATGAATACCACGTTTCCAGTTAACATGGATTCTAAGGAGGAGTCTCCTTCCTTCACCTCAAGGTTCCATGGCCTTGGATTGATCCATCCAGCGTTACCCGTTGTTTCTCCCAATTCGTTGTTTGATAATGGATTGATGAAGATTCCCTTGGATATGACTTCCTTGTTGAAAGTATGTGTACCTTCGTCGTCGAATTCAGCAGACATGGGTCTATCCTCGCAGGGAGTGTCCATCAAGGTAATGTTCTCATTCCCCATCGTCTCTCCTCTTTCCCTGAACATGGAAGTTCCAGCGAGAATGCTAAACTTTGATGCCATGTTAGCAACGTACATCATAAGGTTGCCCACTGCCTGAGGAGAGAGCACAACCTGATACTCACCGTCCTCTATTTCAGCCCTCCCCTGGAAGGAGGCGAAGTGTTCTGCCATCCTTACAGTCTCCTCAACCTTTTTCTTAGAGAAATTAACGTCAGAGAACGCCCATGAACCAGAATAATCTCCGTTCTTAACTCTAAAGTATCCGTAGGTGTACCCATCCTTGTCAAGCCCGTGAAATCCGTTTGAGGTGATTAGCTCTCTCTCGACTTGTACTCCAACTAGAGTACCGTACGTTGGATATCTAGATTCCAGTTCCACCACTTGGACGGGGACCCTCTCCTTCTCTTTCCTCAATTCTCCTCCTTGCGAGAGTACTGGGACTATCTTACCTGGGGAAAGTTCTCCATTGAACTCCAGTCTAGATGAGTGGGATATTCCGTATCTCCCTTCCCTCTCTAGCATCACAGAAAACCTCTCCTCTTCTATATCTTGTACGTTCTCTATCTTGCTCTCAACGTATTTTATCACTTTCCTTCTCTCCTTTAACCTCAGCACCGCTACGTTGTATCCTTTCCCCTTATAGAGGTTCACAAACTCCTGAATGGATTTCATATCCTCCTCACCTTATAGTTAAGCAACATGTCAGGACCTCCTAACCATACTGGGACTGGCTGATCTGGATCTCCCTTACCGCATGTTCCGGGAAAGAACTGAAGGGAATCATCAACTTCCTCTACCGACTTTAGGAGCTGATCAGTGTTTCCCTCTAATACCGGAAAGAGGAGCGGGTCACCCACTTCCCCGTGTTTGATCTCGTACGCCTCTAAACCAACGTACCTCTGCCCCAACCTCATATCGTCTATGTTCCACTCCATGTAACTCTTTATAAACACTCCATTGCTGACATCTATTAAGTCATGGAACTTTACCTTTCCAGGCTTGAAGAACGTGTTTGACATTCTCACTAAGGGTTCCCTGGAATGGGATGAAGCCCTACCCGAACCATTACTTCTTGTATCCATTCTGTAACCTGAGAACCTATCGTGAAGAAGCTCATTTATGTTTCCCTCCTTTATGAGGACTTTCTCCTTAGCTTTGACTCCCTCATCGTCAATCTCATAGTATCCGTTGCTCTTCTTGATGGTGGGATCGTCTATTACGGTTACCGCATCACTACCTATCCTTCCCTTCATGAAAGTAAGATAACTTAACCCGGCTTGGGCGAACTCCCTTCCAAGGATCCTGTCAGCCTCGAAGGGATGTCCAACAGACTCATGAGCCATGATTCCAGATATGTTTCCGCTCACCACCACATTTGTGGATCCAGGCTCAACTGACTTCCCCTTAACCAATAGATCATCTAACGCTTTCACCTTTTCCTTTAAATCAACTTCTCTCAAATGCTCAAGTCCTCCGCTACCGCCGTACTCGAATCTTCCGTTAACTGTCATCCTCTCGTTTTTCATGACTATTACAGCCGACAAAAGTACTCTGGGAACGTAACTACTGAAAGATATCCCGTTAATTGTGACATCCTTTTCCTCCACCCTCTCTACGTAGTCCAGATTCAGGGATTTCAACTTGGAATGAAGAGGTTGTGATGAGGCTTCTTGATAAAGGTTCTTAAGTATCTCTTCTTTTTCACGGATTGACTTTGATGAGATAGGCACTTCTTCCTCTGCTCTAAAGTTTCCAGATGAAGGACTCTGATCGTCAAACCCTTTCTCCCAACCTTGGATTTTGTCTGGTTTCGCGCCCAAGTTCTCTGGATTGTTGGAAGAAGAAAAGTATAGTGTTCCATCATTAAAGAACCTAACAGAATAACCCTTGTCTAAGACGCTGGCAGTGGACACAACTTCTCCGTTAATAGTCCTTATTAAACGATAGGAATCCGCTTGTTTTCTCACTTCAACGTAACTGAAGGAGGAAAATTTCTTGTTGTATATATCTTCTGATGACATGGTAACTATTGATCATAAGGAATCTTAAAGCTTCACATCTGGTTTTCTAGAAAATTGAGATAATAGAATAAAAATAGTGAGAATAGTGAAATATCAACTTAACATGGAGAGAGACCAAGGGAATGAGGAAAAAAATCTTGAATAAAATTAGCTTCTCTTCTATACGACTTAGTTTTTATGGAGACTGTAATAATATAAGATATATATGTAAGGTAGATTTCGGCGTTTATTATCATTCAACTCCTGAAGAGTCTAACCGCGTTTAGAGAGACTAGAAAGGGTTTTGATGCTCCTTAAATCTGCCTTTGATAGAGAAGCGAGAATTAACGCGTTGGACGTAGGATGCGGGCTTGGTTTCCTATCATGGCTTATAAGAAGAACTTTTCCTCAAGGTAAGGTGACTTGCATAGATACTTTCAAGGGAGATAGTCTATCTGACGTTTCGGTAGAAAGAGCTATTCTCAACTTTCGAGCTCTGAGGGTGGAAGACAAGGTTACGGTTATTCAACACGACTTAAGAGAACCTATTGATGGGTCCTACGATTCATAGTATAATGGATACCACGAAGTAAAGTGGTGTCATCTTTGAAAATCTGAAGAGGTGAGGCAAGCCTCCGGTATGATAAGACACTATGACTTATCGTGGGTTAAGGCGGGGAGGAAGGAAAAAACCTCACTGGCGAGGGACGGGTTTGATAGTTCCTCGTAGAAAATTTTCTTTATATAGAACTTGAGGTTCTGGTTTCTGATCTTCTTAACGAGGGTAAGAATAGAGGAGAAAGATTTGATGATATCTTCGTGTCTGTATTGAGAGAATAACTCCAACTTCTAGGTGAAAAGAAGTAAGGATGCCAATTTAACACCTTAATTCTAACGAATC
>DAHF01000120.1:24055-25749 GCA_002495845.1 Sulfolobus sp. UBA167 | reverse complement strand
TAGTATATCTTAATTGTTAAAACTTTGTTTTCTTAAGTTATAAATAAACCGTGTAACATTTGTCATTTATATTTTTATCTTCATAGTGGCACTGATAGGGGCGAGAATAATCACGGAGCAATTGGGTGGGACAGAATGAAGCGTTTTGCTTTTGCTATATCTATATTATTATTTATTATAGGTATTATAGCAGAGATACCTGCAACGATAGCTTCTTCCGCGATACCACCGCTTTATGTCGCCGATGCCGTTAACAGCCAGATTCAACAATTGTGGTCTAAATCGCCCACCGGCGATTATGCTTTTCATGAAGCAAATACTGTGAATAATAGCTACTGGATTGATGACAATGCGAAATTTTTAGAAAGCGTAGCACCATGGTGGCAGAGCTATAGCTCTTATGCAAATTCAATTTTACAATTTATTCAAGAGGGAAATATAAATGGACTATTTATCAAAAGATTTGAATATTCACTAAACCCAATACGACCAATAACCAATGGTTATACCAACGGATATTATGATATTGTGGGGGATCCTTTGCGTGGCTCAATGAGGATAAGTACCTATTACAACCCAGATCTAACGATAGCTTATCTTTATGGGGATGTGGTCCAATACCCCGATGGAATTCTGGTGAATCTAGAACAGGGAACAGAAAACCCAATTGTGGATGGAGGCTTTGGCGGATCTGGCGGGCAAAACCCCCCATGGGTATCTGTCTCACCGTTTACATTAGTTAATGATTCAGTGGTAAGCATTGTTAATAGTGCAAAAACTTACCTAAACCTCACGGGCCCATCGTTATACGGGATCCCTAGCGAGCAACTACAGTATAATATGCCAATTGTGAACGTTTTGCCTCATTATTTGGCTTTCCATGCACTAGGTGGGGTATTAGGGGCATACAATTATCAGGGGAATTTTATTCCCTTCAATATCACCCTGGCATTACAATCCTCAACAATTAACAGGATATACATATTATTTATATGGGAAAATTCGACCAGTGGGACTTTAACTCAAACAAATATGCCAGTGCACTTCCCCGCTGATGGGAAATCGCGTCTAATTACTGTTACTGTTTCAAAGTCTCTCTGGCCGAAATATTTTAATCTCGGAGAGTCATCTGCTGTGCCCCTGTTGTATGGAATAGGTCTGGCGGTGACGGGCTCCAGTGCAAACCAAACCGGGAATACTGGTGTGTACGTAGAGAGTCTCGCGACGAATTATCCTACTGTATTTGGTCCCTCATTCGATATCGAAAACAAAGGAAGCTATGTTGTGTTTAACGAGAGCTGGGTCAGCAACTACTACGACGCAACATTTTGGATAGCATACGTCATGGGGCAGGGGGATGCGATAGAAGTTTTAGCCTCAGCACCCCTTAACGGGAGTTGGATTTATGTTGGGTATAATGGGTTGGCGACAATAGGAACTGGGTATACAGTATTACAAACTCCTGGCGGGATTTTGAAAAACTACCAAAATCAAAATAATATTAGCTGGACTTATCTTGGGAATAACTTTGGGGGAAAGTGGATATTATTAAGTACGCAATATGCGCCGAATTGGATTGGGGCATTCCAATTATTATTTATGTTTCCAATGGCTGGTTTATCTAATCCTTATGTTGATAGTCTAAATTACGCTATATATATGGGGGACCCGACCGAAGTGCGAAATACTTTGTA